>NZ_JBEHFR010000003.1:0-136231 GCF_040225635.1 Corynebacterium sp. KPL2830
TCGGCGAGGATTTCTACCAGGGTACCGGCAACGGGGGAGGGGATTTCGGTGTCGACCTTGTCGGTGGAGACCTCGAGCAGTGGTTCGTCTACCTCGACGGTGTCGCCGACGGACTTGAGCCACTGGGTAATGGTGCCTTCGGTGACGGATTCGCCGAGTTCTGGCATTTCCACATCGGTGGCCTCGCCGGAGGACTTAGCGGAGGAGTCAGGCTTGGACTCTTCCTTGTCTTCCTTCTTGTCCTCGGACTTCGTTTCTTCCTTTTCTTCGGACTTGTCGTCGTCGGAGTCGGAGTCATCGGAGGATGGTGCGGCGTTTTCGTCGCCGACGCGGGCGATTGCTTCGCCGACCTCGATGGTCTCGTCTTCTTCGGCGAGGATTTCTACCAGGGTACCGGCAACGGGGGAGGGGATTTCGGTGTCGACCTTGTCGGTGGAGACCTCGAGTAGTGGTTCGTCTACCTCGACGGTGTCGCCGACGGACTTGAGCCATTGGGTAATGGTGCCTTCGGTGACGGATTCGCCGAGTTCTGGCATCTCCACATCGGTGGCCTCACCAGAAGCTTTGGAGCTGGAGCCGGACTTCTTCTCGTCCTTGTCTTCCTTCTCCTCGGACTTGGATTCTTCCTTGTCCTCAGACTTATCGTCATCGGAGTCATCAGAATCATCGGAAGAGGAGCCAGCCTCGTCTTCATCACCGATGAGCGCGATCACCTCGCCGACCTCGATGGTGTCGTCTTCTTCGGCCTTGATTTCTAGGATGGTGCCGGCCACGGGAGAAGGGATTTCGGTGTCGACCTTGTCGGTGGAGACCTCGAGCAAAGGCTCGTCCACCTCGACGGTGTCGCCGACGGACTTAAGCCACTGGGTAATGGTGCCTTCGGTTACGGACTCGCCCAGCTCGGGCATCTCAACGGAGTTCGCCATGAGTTTTAAGACTCCTCGAAAAGTTGGAAGTATTCTATCGCTACCGCACAATCTTACAGCGTGATGCCCGTCATCGTGCAGTAGTGGGGTTAGTAATACCCTCCATGCGGGTAAACTAGTGGGTTATGTTCAACCTCTTCCGCCGCAATAAGTCCCGATCGCCACTGCGACCGCCCCGCGGTCCGGGAGAAACTATTCGCCCGGAAGATGAACAAGAGCTCAAAATGTGGGCGGCCGATAAGGCATTTGTCGAGGCATTTATCGAGCCTGAGACCGTGGTCAATGAAATGTCTGTGGTCGTGGTGGATGAAAATGGTGAGTTTATTCGCCGGCGCATCGGCGGGCCGAAGGGGATTGACGCGGTAAGAAAACTATTGCAATGCGACGTTTTTGATGTCGAAGAAACCGGGTACCCCCAACGCATGCGCGAGCGCATGGAACGCCAACGCATCTTGCGCAAAAGGGAAGAACAGCGCCTTCGCCGCGCCCGTTTTGAGCGCGGCGAAAACCCTGATTCGGGGCAGGACTTAAGTTAATCGGCCTAGGCGATGGTGGCGCCGGCCTTTTCTAGCTTCGCCAGGGCGGCATTCCCGCGGTCCGGATCAACAGGAGAGCAATACTCGCTTAAGACGCGGACGGAAAAACCTTCCTTGAGAGCATCCGCCGCGGTTGCTTGCACGCAGTGATCCGTGGCAATGCCAACGATGTCTACTGCGTCGATATCGTGCTCGCGCAGCCACTCCGCCAGCAAAACGCCGTTTGCCGCGCCCTCGAATCCGGAATACGCGGCGGTGTATTCGCCCTTTCGGAAATATGCTTGCGCAGGACCGATCGCCTCGTGCATCTGAGCCCCATAGGAATCGGCGACGCAGTGCACCGGCCATGAATCCACAAAATCCGGGTCCTTAGCAAAGTGGGAACCCGGATCGATGTGCCAGTCCTGCGTGGCAACGACGGTGTCATACTCGGTCTGCAAAGAAGAGATCTTCTCTGCAACCTCGTTGCCGCGATCGGTGCCAAGCGCGCCGCCTGGGCAAAAATCGTGTTGGACATCAACGATGATTAAAGCAGTGTTCATAACTCCGCCATTTTATGCTCAGGCGGCTGCGCGGGGTATTACTTTGATTCAGCAATCTCGCGCAGGGCACCAATGACGGTGCGGGTGGGAACGCCCGTACCCATCTTTGGCGTATAGCCATAAGCGCCGGTGGTATTGAAGGAAGGCCCAGCGACATCGATATGTGCCCATTCGATGCCCTCGCCCACGAACTGCTTCAAGTAAGTGCCGGCGTATTCCATGCCGCCCTCGCGCTTGGCGTTGATATTGCGGATATCGGCGCTGGCGGATTTCACGGATTCTTCGTGTTCTTCCAAAAGCGGCATGGCCCACGCATTTTCGCCGACCTCGCGGCCGATGCCCGCCATGCGGTCGCGGAAGTCTTCCGAACCCATGACGCCGGCTGTGCGCTCGCCTAGGGCGACCATCTGGGCGCCGGTTAGCGTGGCGGTTTCGATGAGGAAGTCGGGCTTATCCTCGCTGGCGCGCGCGATGGCATCGGCAAGCACGAGGCGGCCCTCCGCATCGGTATTGAGAACCTCAGAGGTAATGCCGCCGTAGTGGGTGATGACATCGCCCGGACGGGTGGCATTATCGCCCGGCATGTTTTCTGCAAGCGGCAGGGTCGCGGTGATCTTCACTGGTAGGTTGAGCTTGGCCGCAGCGATGATGGAGGCGGCCATGGCGGCGGAACCGCCCATATCGGAAATCATGTCCCACATGCCAGAACCCGGCTTCAAGGAAATGCCGCCGGTATCGAAGGTGATGCCCTTGCCCACGAGCGCTACGTGCTTCTTCGCCTTCTTCGGGCTCCAGCTCAGGCGCACCAAGCGCGGCGGGCGAGCGGAACCGCGGCCAACGGCGGTAATTCCACCAAAGCCCTGCTTCTTCAGTGCCTTTTCATCCAGGACTTCTACCTCGAGGCCAACCTCATTAGCCTGGGCGGAGAGGAAGTCTGCATAAGACTCCGGGTACAGCAGGTTGGACGGGGTATTGACCAGGTCGCGGGCAATCACCACGGATTCTGCGGCGATTTTGGCCACCTCGAATTCCTCGCGGGCGGACTTTTCTGCTACCACGGTAAAAGCGGCGGGCTGCTCGGAATCCTTACCGGACTCAGAGCGCAGCCCCTTGAACTTGTAGCCGCCCAAGATGAGGCCTTCAACCGTGGGCGCGATTCCAAAATCGCCCAAGGAGGTGGCCACCTCTTCCAGCTTGGAAATGGAGCGTGCGGCGCTGCCGGCGGCACGGCGCAAGGTTTCTGCATCGAGGTCTTCGGCATCGCCTAGGCCGACGGCGATGATGGAATCGACCTCTGCCTTCTTAGGCGCCGGGATGCGGGTGACCTCATTGGCCTTGCCGGTTGCCCCTACAGCAATGAGGGACTCGTATGCTTCGCGCAGCGCGGCCGGCTTGAGCAGCGAGGTGCCTGGAAGTTCAATGCTGTCTTCACCTTCGAATGCCGCGATGAGTAGCGCCTGGGCATTCTTTGGGGCCTTCTTTTCTAGCTTAAGTTCCGGAAACGCTCCACGTGCGGGTCCAGCGTGCTGAGACATAAAGTCCTCCTTTTTAATTGGTACTAATGAAACTTCTGCCCATAATACCGCGCTAAAGTGAACATATTCCTACCCAGCTATAGATAAAAGGAGTAGATTGTGGGCATGCTTGATTACACGATTACCCGTACGAATCAGCCAACGGCGGCAGCAGATTTAGATAAAATCCTGGCCAATCCAGGCTTCGGCCAGTACTTTACGGACCACATGGTTACCATTGATTGGTCCACGGACAAGGGCTGGCATGATGCACAGGTCCGTCCCTACGGTCCGCTTACGATGGACCCGGCGAGCAACGTCTTCCACTACGGCCAGGCCGTATTCGAGGGCATTAAGGCCTACCGCCAGCCCGATGACTCCATCGTGACCTTCCGCCCCGATCAAAACGCGCAACGCTTTATTAATTCGGCGCAGCGCTTGGCGATGCCCGAGCTACCGCAAGAAGAGTTCATCGAGGCGCTGCGCCAACTGGTGGACATCGATAAGAGCTGGGTTCCAGAGGCCGGCGGGGAAGCATCGCTCTACCTGCGCCCCTTTATGATTTCTACCGAGGTATCGCTGGGCGTTCACCCGGCTAATGCGTATCGTTTCATTCTCTTGGCCTCGCCCGCCGGTGCGTATTTTAGCGGCGGCATTAAGCCTGTTTCGGTGTGGTTATCTACCGATTATGTCCGCTCCGCGCCGGGCGGAACCGGTGCCGCGAAATTCGCCGGCAATTACGCTGGCTCCTTGTTGGCGCAGGCCCAGGCCGAAGAAAAGGGTTGTGACCAGGTGGTGTGGCTGGATGCCATCGAACGCCGGTATATCGAAGAGATGGGCGGGATGAACCTCATGTTCGTCTACGGCACCGGCGACGACGCCGAGATCGTCACCCCGGCGCTATCCGGTTCCCTGCTTCCCGGTATTACCCGCCAATCCCTGCTGCAGGTCGCTGAAGACATGGGGTACAAGGTTACCGAGCGGCGCATTACCGCCGAAGAATGGCAGCGAGATGTGGAATCAGGGAAGATGACCGAGGCCTTTGCCTGCGGTACCGCCGCAGTCATTACGCCGGTGGGGCGCGTGCTTGGTGAGGACACCGATTTCAGCGTTAACAATAACGAGGCCGGCGAGGTCTCCATGGCTTTGCGCGAGCGCCTGACCGGTATCCAGCGCGGTGCTGTGGAGGATGCCCACGGCTGGTTGCACACTTTGGTCTAGCACGCCACGGTGAAACGCTGCGCGAGGAGGACCTGCGCCGCGCAGTTAGGCCTCTGCCTGCGCGGCGTCCGCGGTAATTTCTACGCCCAACAATAAAAGGGGTAGGGCAGACAAGGCGCCGAGCGCCGGTACCGGCTCCATTTGCAGATCCAATAGGGGCTTCAGCCGCAGCTTCTTTAAGGCCAACCCGTGAGCTGGCTGCGGCGTGATATTGGTGGCAAGGATCCAGTCGTGGATCCGCGTGTCTGCGGCGGCGCATACGGTGGCGGTGGCGGTTAAGGGGGCATCGACAAGCAGGGGCGTGCGCCGCCTAGCCGCCTGGGACATAAAGCCCACCAGCGCGGCCAATACGGGGGAGCCGCAGGCCTTAATGAGCTCCCGCCCAGTCAGATCGCGCATCCGAAACATGGAATCGCGAATGGCCGCAACCTCGGCCTTCCAAGCCTCGACGCTCGGCTGCTTGCCGACGACCACCACCGGTTCCTCCTGCGCCAAGACACCCATGACGGCCGCGGCAACCTGCGTGCTGTCGATGCCGCCCGGAATAAGCAGATCCGCACCACCATCGATTTCCGCATCCGCCGCCTGCACGCCTAGGTCATAGGCCGAGGAGCAATCCGTCACCGTGACGGATTTAATGCTGGCCTCAACCCGCCGTGCGGCGGTCTCCGTGGCCTGTGGGATCTCCTCACCATCCTCGGTGAAGATGATGGCCCGCACCCGCTGTGGCTCGGAGGCGGGGGAGCGATCCTGGCAGGCGGCTAGCCACTGTGCGGCATCGCTTAGCCGGCCGTAGGGATAAAGCTGCGAGGAATCAGCCATCAGCGTGTTTCCTTAAACATCGGCCCCGCGCTCTACGCGCGGGCGAGGAATACGCCACTTGCGGGGCTGGCTGGCGCGGGAAAACGCGTAGAATCCCAGGCCAAAGCCGGTGGCGGTGGTTCCGGGGAACTTCTTGCGGACAGCATTATTAGCGCGGCGACCCAGCCAGATGCCGTCGATGGCGAAGATGAGGATAACCACCATGGCAATAGCATTGATGAGGCCGGCGATGCTTGGAGCTGCATAGGTCACAAAGACCACGACGATAAGGGCAAGCGCCATCGGCATTACCCATTCCGAAAGCGTACGGCGGGCATCGATCCAATCGCGCACGTAGGCGCGCTCTTCACCCTGGTCGCGGGCTGGGAGGAAGCGCGGATCGCCTTCAGCCATGCGCTCTTGGCTTTCGCGGTTGCGCTGGTTGCGCTCCTTGCGCTCTTGCTTTTTATATTCTTTCCACTCGTCCTTGCTCATGGACTTTTTGAGTTCCTTGCGGCGCTTATAGCGCTGCGCATCGGATACCCCATGTGGATCGCGCTTTACGCCGCGCGCGATTTCTTGTTCCTGGCGCTTTGGCGTGGGACGACCTTTCGGAGGGGTATACCCCTTGCGGTGGGTTTCTTCCTGAACTTCTTCCTGCGCGGGAGCGGGTTCAGGGGAGGTCTTGTCATCTTTTTGCCACGGAAGTTTCACGCTGATCAGACTACAAGGTTTCGGCCCCAAGAGGGGAATAGGCCCGCCCACGGCGTTGTTATTACTATGGGCTACCTTTTCCCTCCTCGTAGATGCGGGTAGGGTAGTGGCTACGCAACCAAGACACATTTGAGGAGAAGTGATGACCGCTCCAGTTTCCGAAACCGGCGTCATTCTGACCGAGGCCGCAGCCGCAAAGGCAAAGGGCCTGCTTGATCAGGAAGGCCGCGACGATCTCTCCCTGCGCATCGCAGTGCAGCCCGGCGGCTGCGCTGGCCTGCGCTACCAGCTCTACTTCGATGACCGCAGCCTTGATGGCGACAAGGTCGACGAGGTGGGTGGAATCAAGCTCGTCGTGGACAAGATGTCCGTGCCGTACCTTACCGGTGCCAAGATCGACTTCGCTGACACCATCGAGTCCCAGGGATTTACCATCGATAACCCGAATGCCACCGGCTCCTGCGCGTGTGGCGATTCCTTCAACTAAACAGAAGGATAAAGAAAGAGGGTGAGTGCTTCTCGGCGCTCACCCTCTTTTTATGTCTTTAAAGCTCGGTGTGGAACTTTACCCAGCCCAGGTTAAAGCTTGACCGGGTAGTCGCGCTGTTCAATCTGCGGGTCGATGCGCTTTTCCACAAAGATGCCGTGCCAGATCATAAAGGAAAGCACCGTCCACAGGCGGCGGGAGTGATCGGAGACGCCATCGCGGTGCTCCTTGAGCATCTCCAGAACTTCCTTCTTGTTGAAGATGTCCTCGGTCTGGGAATCGTTGATGGTGTCTTGCGCCCAGCCGTAGAGCTCGTCGCCGGCGAGCCAGTGGCGCATGGGAACCGGAAAGCCCAGCTTCTTGCGGTTGAGCACGTGCGCGGGGACGATCTGTTCCATGGCCTTGCGCAGCGCATACTTGGTGGTGCCGTGGGAGATTTTCAGGTTATGCGGGATGGATTCTGCGACCTTGAATACTTCCTTATCTAGGAATGGCACGCGCAGCTCCAAGGAGTTGGCCATGTTGATCTTATCAGCCTTGACTAGGATGTCACCGCGCATCCAGGTAAATAGGTCAAGGTGCTGCATGCGGGCTACTGGGTCAAAGTCTTCCGACTGCGCATAGATGGGCGCGGTGACCTCGCGGTGATCCCACTCGCGCTTGGCCCATGGGATAACGCGCTGCATCTGCTCAAAGTTAAAGGACCGAGCATTGCCGTAGTAGCGCTCCTCCATGGTCATCGAGCCGCGGTTGAGCAGGGACTTGCCCTTCATGCCTTCCGGTAGCACGCGCGAGAGCTTGCCCAGGCCTTGGCGCAGGGGAGAAGGCATCTTCTCAAATGGCGCAAGCGATAGCGGCTCCTTATAGATGGTGTAGCCGCCGAAGAGCTCATCGGCGCCCTCACCGGACAAAACCACTTTGACGTGCTTGCGGGCCTCTTGGGCCACGAAGTACAGCGGCACGAGGGAAGGATCGGCCACCGGGTTATCCAGGTACCACATGATCTTAGGAATCGACTCGGCGTATTCTTCCGGCGAGACAATTTTGACGATGTGCTCTACGCCGATGGCGGCCGCCGATTCCGCGGCCACGTCCACCTCGGAATAGCCTTCGCGTTCGAAACCAGTGGTGAAGGTCAGGAGATCTGGGTTGTGGCGCTTGGCCAGGGTAGCGATGGCGGTGGAGTCGATGCCACCAGAGAGGAAGGAACCCACGGTGACATCGGCACGCATGTGCTTGGCGACGGAATCCTCCAGCGCTTCTGCAATCCGGTCAAAGAGCTGCTGTTCTTCGCCTTCTGGAACCTGCTGGACTGGGAAACGCGGCTTGAAGTAGCGCTCAGACACAACCTCCTCGCCCGGCTTCAGGGTGACCGTGCAGCCGGATTCCACGCGGCGGATATTGGCGTGCAGGGATTCCGGCTCCGGTACATATTGCAGGTCGACATAGTGCTCAATGGCGCGGCGGTCAAGGTCGAGTTCTAGACCAATGTCCTCGGCCATGTCCAAGATGCACTTCATCTCGGAGGCAAAGACTGTGCCGGCGTCCGTAGTGGCATAGTAAAGCGGCTTGATGCCGAACTGGTCGCGCGCGGCAAACATGGTCTTGGCCTTGGTATCCCAAATGACGATGCCAAACATGCCGCGGAGGTGCTCAACGACGTCCTTGCCCCAGTGGTGGTAGCCCACCGCAATGGGCTCGCCATCGCCTTCCGTATAGAAAGTATAGCCCAAAGCCTTGAGTTCATCGCGGAGCTCAACGTAGTTGTAGATCTCGCCGTTAAACGTAAGGGCATACCGCTCTGGCTCGTCCTCAGGGCCCCAGCGCAGGGGCTGGTGGGAATGTTCCAAGTCAATAATGGACAGGCGGTTAAAGCCGAAGGCGGCGTCGCCATCATGCCAAGTACCGGCTGCGTCCGGTCCGCGGTGGTGCATGCAAGGAAGCGACCGCTCCAGCGCGTCGACATATTTGTCCACGTCACCGGTGGCCGCGAGCATGCCAAGAAGTCCGCACATGTAAAGATAGCTCCTTTTAATTAAGCGACTGGTGCTCGTTGTTCTACTTTACGGTGCGTGGGGTGGAAACCAGAAAGCGCCACGGCTTGGAGGAAGCTGCAGAAAAGCTTAAATTAAGCTTCCCCGTAAGGGTGCGAACTTTCGGATGATGGTCGGAATGGTTCCCTGTGAGTTAAGGCACATGGTGAAGGTGCAGACTGGGGGTACGGTTGGAACATTGTGCAGGTGGGGCGGTAACCTACTGAAACGTGGATATAAATTGAGCGCGCTGGGTTTCTTTTAAAGCTTCAAAAAGGCTGGGAACCAAGCATTTATCCATTATTCTGATTGGGTAAGGGTGCTCTGTGAGTATTCGAGAAGTTTGTGTGGACAGAAAGGCAGAACACACGTGGGACAGCGTAATAAGCGCACCTTCGCCCGTAAGGCGGGCGTAGCTGGCGCACTTGCCCTAGGCGGTCTCGCCCTGGCTGGTTGTGACGTTCAGGCGCCAACTGCTGTAGAGAACCTCCTGGGATTCGGTTGGCCAAAGGGTGTTACCCCTGAGGCTGAAGCAATGTACAACTTCTGGATCTGGGTCTGGGTTGCAGCTTGGATCGTCGGCTTCATCATGTGGGGTCTATTCCTTACTGCAATTTTCCGCTGGAGCGCGAAGAAGGCAAAGCGTGATGGAAAGGGTGAATTCCCGCGCCAGACGCAGTACAACGTGCCATTGGAAATGGTATTGACCATCGTTCCAATCCTGATCATCATGACCTTGTTCTTCTTCACGGTGCAGACCCAGCAGAAGGTCACCGCATTGGATAAGGATCCAAAGGTCACCGTTGACGTCACGGCATTCCAGTGGAACTGGAAGTTCGGCTACGCCGAGAACCACGTCAACGGTGAGAACTACAACGGTGCGGACGAAGCACGTCAGGCTGAAGCGGAAAAGACCGCCCATGACCCTGAGGGTGTGGACAACCCCAACCCAATTCACGGTAAGTCCAAGGGTGACCTTTCCTACCTCAACTACAACAAGATTGAGACCGTAGGCTCCACCGAAGAGGTTCCGGTTCTGGTACTTCCTTCCGATACCGCAATCGAGTTCCGTTTGGCTTCCGCTGACGTTTCTCACGCGTTCTGGGTGCCGGAGTTCTTGTTCAAGCGCGACGTCTATGCACACCCTGAGGCCAACGCCCAGGAGCGCAGCTTCCAGATCGAATCGATTGATAAGCAAGGCGCCTTTGTCGGCCGCTGTGCTGAGATGTGCGGTACCTACCACTCCATGATGAACTTCGAGATTCGCGTTGTGTCCCCAGAGGACTTCAATGCCTACATGGACTTCCGTGAGAAGAACCCGAACGCCACCAACGCCGAGGCGCTGAAGGAAATCGACCAGGATCCGTACGCAGTTACCACCCACCCGTTCTCCGGTGAGCGTGACACCGCCGATGGTGACAACTACGTTAAGACCGCGGCATAAGAGATAAGGACATTACACAATGCGTGCAACATCGAAAGTCTTTTACTCAATCGCGACCTACCTTTTCGTCTCGCTGATTGTTTATATCTTTGGCGTCACCCTCGTGAAGGATGATGGTTACCTCTACGGCGCCGAGTGGGTGGGCATCGTGGGTATGTTCCTCTCCGTCGTGCTCTGCCTCATGCTGGGCGGCTACCTGCACTTCACCGATAACCGCAGCGACGTTCTGCCGGAAGACTGGGAAGAAGCAGAGACCGAGGACTCCGCCGGTATCTTGGGCTTCTTCTCCCCAAGCTCCATCTGGCCACTGGCCATGGCAGGCTCCATCGGCTTCTTGGGCCTCGGCGTCATCTTCCTGTACTACTGGCTCATCGCCTTGGGTGCCGTGTGCTTGATTGCTGCCTGCGCCGGCCTGTCCTTGCAATACGGTCTGCCTAAGGAAAAGCACTAGAAATCATCTAGTCGCAGACACTGCCTAAACTTCTCAGCCCTCCTCACCATTCCTCGGTGGGGAGGGCTTTGGCGATCTGCGTCGGAAATCGACGGGCAAAGTTCCCGCGGTTCCCAAATTTTTTTAAAGGAGGGGGAGAGGGGTTACGCCCAGGTTTTAAGTGGGCAGCAAAAGCGCATCCCAGCACGTAAACGGCTATTTCTGCGGGGGTCAACCGAAAGTTGCAAATGGGCCATTTTCCCCGGAAACCACCGTGTGATTTATCTCTCTAAGAAATTTGCCCAAACCGGTTGCGGACGAGAGCTGAACCGTCGCGGCCGAGACGGCTACAGCGGAGTGGATTGTGACAGTACTTCAAATTTGCAGGCGTCACCTGCATTGATGTCTCGTCGGATGAGAATAGAAAAAGTTCCCAGGTAATTATTAATAGCGAGTTCCACACGCTTCCTTATTGGTGGCTGGCAATTCGGTAAAAAACGATTAGCGAAAGCGGGGGGAATTGAAGTGACTTTAGGGTCCGGAACGGCCATAATTACCACTGTGACGAGCGTAGTTTCTAACCAAGGTATGACAGCACCACGTGTTGCCTCGCTGAACCGACCCAATATGGTCAGCGTGGGCACCATCGTGTTCCTGTCTCAGGAATTGATGTTCTTTGCCGGACTGTTCGCGATGTGGTTCACCTCGCGAGCGAACGGCCAGGAAGGCGATTGGGCGGAGCACACTGCCCATATCAACCTGCCAATGGGTTTTCTCATTACTGCAGTGTTGATTTCTTCCTCCGTGACCTCGCAGTTCGGCGTGTTTGCCGCAGAAAGGGGTGACGTTTACAAGCTTCGACTCTGGTACACCATCACGCTGGTATTGGGTGTTGTCTTCTTGGGCATCATGGCGTTTGAGTGGGCTGAGTTGATTCACGCAGGCGTGACGGTACAGTCCAGCGTCTTTGGTTCGGTGTTCTACATCATCACCGGCTTCCACGCTGCGCACGTAACCGCCGGTTTGATTTCCTTTGCAATCATTCTGGCCCGTATCGCTAAATCTAAATTCACGCCGGCACAGGCAACTGCCGCCATGGCAGTGTCCTACTACTGGCACTTCGTTGACGTTGTGTGGATCGGTGTGTTCACCGTTATCTACTTGATTCAATAGTGTCGGCGAACCTCTCCCCAAAACAGTCCTCCCGTGTTCGAGTTATCTAAAGGAAAATGATGGATAACAATTCGCAGTCCGAGTCAGTGGAGCAGACCACTGTCGCGGCTAAGAAGACCCGCCGTCGCCGCAAGGCGAAGCGCACCCTTGCAGGTGGCTTTGCTTTGGCCATCGGTTTGACCGGCGCTGGCGTCTTGGCCTCTGCCTTGACGCCCGACGCTCAGGTCGCTACGGCGGAAAAAGATGATCAAGCCCTCGTGCAAGAGGGTAAGGACATCTACGACACCGCTTGTATCACCTGCCACGGTGCCAATCTGCAGGGCATCGAAGGCCGTGGCCCCTCTCTCGTAGGTATCGGCGCCGGCTCTGTGTACTTCCAAGTTCACTCTGGGCGTATGCCGATGATGTCCAACGACGCTCAGGCAGAGCGCAAGGCTCCTCGTTACACCGAGCAGCAGACCTTGGCGCTGGCCGCTTATGTTGCAGCTAACGGCGGCGGCTCGGACATCGTCTACAACGATGATGGAAGCATTGCTCAGGAATCCCTTCGTGGCGCTAACTACAATGGTCAGATTCAGGCCGAAGACGTTGCTAAGGGCTCCGAGCTGTTCCGCATGAACTGTGCATCCTGCCACAACTTCACCGGCCAGGGCGGCGCGCTGTCCTCCGGTAAATACGCTCCTGAGCTCGCGCCCGCTAACGAGCAGGAGATCTACCAGGCAATGTTGACCGGTCCGCAGAACATGCCAAAGTTCTCTGACCGCCAGCTGACTGCAGACGAAAAGAAGGACATCATCGCCTACTTGAAGTCTGCGGAAGAGACTCCGTCTCCTGCCGGTTGGGATCTTGGCGGTCTCGGCCCAGTGGCTGAAGGCCTGGCAATGTGGATTATCGGTATCAGCGCCCTGTGCGCCGCTGCTATGTGGATTGGATCGCGCTCATGAGCAATGTGAAAAAGAATTACACTGACGCAGAGCTCGATAAGATGAGCAATGATGAACTTGCTGCACTTGGTACCGAGCTCGATGATGTCACCGTAGCGTTCCGCAAGGAGCGCTACCCGGTTGAAGGTGACCCCGCAGATAAGCGCGCGGGGCGCAATGTCGCCATCTGGTTGGCAATCTCCGCTATCGGCGGATTGGGCTTCTTGGCTGTTTACCTCTTCTGGCCTTGGCAGTACAAGCAGCTAGGGGAGGACGGCCTTGTTTGGCATACTCTCTACACCCCGCTGCTTGGCATTACCGCCGCACTGTCCATTTTTGGACTCGGCTTTGCCATCGTGCAGTACGTCAAAAAGATTCTGCCGGAAGAGATTTCCGTGCAGCGTCGCCACGATGGTCCTTCGGAAGAAGTTGACCGTCGTACTCTTACCGCTCTCTTGAACGACTCGTGGAAGACCTCCACTCTTGGCCGCCGTAAGACCATCCAAGGTCTGCTCGGTGGTGCGGGCGTACTCTTCGGCTTGACTGTTAGTGCTCCGCTGGGCGGCGCAATCCGTAATCCATGGAAGGTTCGCCACGAGGTGAACTACGCCGGTGACGGCACGCTGTGGACCTCCGGTTGGACCATGTACGAGAAGGGCGTAAAGCTTTACCTCGCTCGTGACACCGGCACCATCGCTGAGAAGCACTCTGGTGAGTCCGGAGAGCACTACACCACCGAAGGCGTTACCCGCCTTGTGCGCGTTCGCCCTGAGGACTTGGCCGCCGGTGGCATGGAGACCGTCTTCCCGCTTGCGGAAGAGGACGTTAACGACGGTGATCAATACGACGCTAAGCGCGACGTGTACGAACACCACATGCACTCCATCCACGGCAACCGCAACGCGGTGATGTTGATTCGTCTGCGCCACTCCGATGCGCAGAAGGCAATCGAGCGTGAGGGACAGGAAGACTTCCACCACGGCGATTACTACGCCTACTCCAAGATTTGTACTCACATTGGTTGCCCAACTTCCTTGTACGAGGCACAAACCAACCGAATCCTGTGCCCTTGCCACCAGTCGCAGTTCGACGCTTTGCACTACGGTAAGCCGGTCTTCGGCCCGGCCGCCCGTGCTCTGCCACAGCTGCCTATCACGGTGGACGATGAGGGCTACCTTGTTGCAGAGGGCAACTTCATTGAGCCTGTCGGTCCGGCATTCTGGGAGCGTAAGTCATAATGAGCAATAAACTCGCCCAAATGGGCAACAACATGGACGAGCGCTACAGCGCCGCCGGCGTGCTAAGGACGCAGCTAAACAAGGTCTTTCCGACCCACTGGTCCTTCATGCTCGGTGAGATGGCGCTGTACAGCTTCATCATTCTTCTACTAACCGGTACATACCTAGCGCTTTTCTTCGACCCTTCCATTACGAAGGTCATCTACGACGGCACCTACGCACCGCTGAACGGTGTTGAGATGTCGCGCGCCTATGCAACCGCACTCGATATTTCCTTCGAGGTGCGTGGCGGTCTCTTTGTTCGCCAGATGCACCACTGGGCAGCCCTGCTGTTCATGATGTCGATGGTTGCGCACATGCTGCGCATCTTCTTCACCGGTGCTTTCCGTCGCCCGCGCGAAGCCAACTGGATTATTGGTTGCACCCTTATCCTGCTGGGCATGATCGAGGGCTTCCTCGGTTACTCCCTGCCGGATGACCTGCTTTCCGGTGTCGGTCTGCGCATTATGTCCGCCATCATCCTGGGTCTGCCGATTATCGGTACTTGGCTGCACTGGGCCATCTTCAACGGCGACTTCCCGTCCGACCTGATGCTGGACCGCTTCTACATCCTCCACGTTCTGGTTATCCCAGGCATCATCCTGGGCCTCATTGCAGCCCACTTGATCATGGTTTGGTTCCAGAAGCACACCCAGTTCCCTGGACCGGGTCGCGCAGAGAATAACGTTGTCGGCGTCCGCATTATGCCGGTCTTCGCCACCAAGGCAATTGGTATGGGCATGATGGTCGCTGGTGTCCTGGCTCTGATGTCCGGTGTGCTGACCATCAACGCCATCTGGTTGCTTGGTCCGTACAACCCATCTCAGGTTTCTGCAGGTTCCCAGCCCGATATCTACATGCTCTGGACAGACGGTGTGGCTCGTGTCATGCCTGCTTGGGAGCTGTATCTGGGCAACTACACGATTCCTTCCGCTTTCTGGGTGGCGCTGTTGTGTGGCCTGATGGTCGTGCTGCTCATCACCTACCCGTTCTTGGAGAAGAAGTTCACTGGCGACGACGCGCATCACAACCTTCTGCAGCGTCCGCGTGACGTTCCTACCCGTTCCGCAATTGGTGCAGCAGCAATCGTGTTCTTCTTGCTGGTCACCTTGTCCGGTGGTAACGACCACGTTGCGCACTTCTTCCAGATTTCGTTGAACGCGATGACTTGGGTGGGACGTATCGGCCTGATTATCTTGCCGCCGATTGCTTACTTCATGACCTACCGCATTTGCGTAGGTCTCCAACGTTCCGACCGCGAGGTGCTCGAGCACGGTATCGCTACCGGTGTTATCAAGCAGCTGCCTAACGGTGCCTTCATTGAGGTTCACCAGCCGCTTGGCCCCGTTGACGAGCACGGCCACGCAGTACCGCTCGAGTACGCAGGCGCTCAGGTGCCGAAGCAACTTAACCACCTCGGTTACGCTGACTCCGAAATCCAGGGCACCTTCAGCCCGGATGATCCGGAACTCATGCGCCGCGTTCACGAGACTCACGAGGAGAACCACGAAGAGGAAGCGGAGATGTTCCGCCGCCTCAACGAGGCCAACCGTCGTGATGACGAGGAAAACGGCCGCATCTAGCCTCTCCTTGGGTTAGCTCGATACACGCTCACTAGATAAACCCGTTGTCCGCCTGAAATTAGGCGCACAGCGGGTTTGTTAGTTTTTGAATGCATTGGTTGCCGCAGTTGGTTCGGCTGTTTAAGTTCTCTACCGCAAGCACTCCTTTAGGGGGCTAGTGCGCGTGTCTTGGTAGGGGTGACCTCGTGCCATGTTGTCTTAGGAAGCGACGAGTAGTTCGTCGGCTACAGAATCTTTACCGCGAAAATAGATGTAGCCTCAGCTCTTGTAAAAGTGCCACCGAGCTCCTCCGAGTAAGCATGCGTAAAGGCTGGGTGCTTCGCGTCTAATGCGCGTAGTTGATGTTCTCGACACCAAAAGAAAGAACTGCCTGGCGAAACTGGAGTCGTCAGGCAGTCTTCAAAAGCGTCAGCGAGAGCGGAGTCTTAGGCTGATGCAATTGTCGGGGTGCAGTGCTGGCCTATATCCCATACGACGGGAGCCTTTTTACCTCGTACGCGGATCGAAGAAAATAACTCTCAACGATCAACGGACTATTTCAACGTCTTAGCCCAAATTTTGCTCTATGAGAAGGCAACGAGCAACAATCTATTTTTCGACGTTCTGTTTAAAAGAGCTGGAAGGAACTGTCGCAAACTTTCCAGTCTCCATCTTCCTTCTTTAACTCAATTTCGCTGGTATTGAAATAGTTTGCAAAATCTTCGTTATCTGAAGTCACATAAGCTTCATCATCTGACGAGGAATCAGACTCTTCTAGATCTTTGAGCGCATCGTCCTTTTTGTCCTTTAGCTCCTCGAGCTCCTCTTCACTGGGAACATCAGAGGGATTCATGCTTTGGACTGTCGCAACAACTTCATCTGGGGATACTGGGTTTCGCTGCTCTTTGCAGAGATAATCTGTCTGGAATTCATTAGCTTGATCTACCCACTCATGTGCTGATTCTTCGGCCTTTTTGCTGTCGCCAGATTGGTGTTGCTGAGCAGCCTCCAACAGGTTTGTGTGAACTTCCATTTGCTCGTCGGCGGCATTCTTAAGAGCCTTTTCTGGCCCTCCAGAGGAGCCGCAGCCAGTGATGGCTAGTGAAGTGGCCAGTAAGGCGCTTCCCAAGGTAAGCATCCTACGCATTTTCTTCTCCATTCTTTAAAGTAAACGGTGTATCGAGCCATGGCTCTCCGGTCATGGCAACACGGAGTAATTGAAATTTCAGCTGAAATTCAGTATTAGGACAGCCAATTATCAGCCTAACAAATTGAACCCGTAGGCACCTCCGCACTGTGGGATATTTGATGCATCGTTTACGGTGACGAATGCGGTGATGTAACCGAACAATTGGGGCAGCGTGAAGTCATAGCACTCGTCGTGTAGGAGTCGCCAGCGCGACTGGAGTGACCGTCGAGTTTGTTGCAAGCACATACGGGGATGACAGGGGCTGGTGCTGGGATTGACACTAGATGGTTCATTCTGAGGAATGATAAAGCTGCAGAATTTCTGGGCATACCAGGCGGACCCACGCGGCATAGGGGCAACTTTCTAAACAAGCCAAAGAAACCAGCTTTGTCGCCGGACCTTACGGCAAAAAGGGGTTGTTCCGATGTTGCACGTTGAAGGGGTGGGTATAGACGAGCAGTAACTGGTCTTGTATAGCGAGAAGGGGCCTGAAGCTCAGTTTGTGATCCGCATTTTCCAAGCAATGTTAGCCAGTTGCAGACTGTGGTTAAGTATCTTTTGAATAGTTAGGGTCTGTTAAAGAATGAGTCTGATGACACGGAAGGGACCAAACCAAAGCGTATGTGAGGAACCTCACATATAATATTTTTGGCGCTCTTTACTTGGAGTTTGAAGAGTAAATCGCCGGTTGCGGAGTGTGTGAGTTTCGGCCATTTCTGCAGTGTATCCCCTTTAAAATTCAGTAATAACTTTATTGGATGCTCGTTATGGTGCGTTTGTCTCGGCTTGGTCAAAATAAGATAACGAACGTGTAACGAAGCCGGATCCGAGATTGCGAATGGACATTGATTGTGATGATTTCGTAACCTATTCGAGACATTGAGTTACCGCCCGAAAGGTGCTCAATAGGAAATGAAAATTTAAAGCGTCGCATCTGGCTCCTCCTAGTGAGGGGCCGAGTGGAGGAAGGCCTAAAGGAACGGTCTTCCAATGAACACTAGGCCCTAGGGTCAGAGCTTTTCTACAAGGAAAGTAGACGCGTAGGAAGATTTGGAGTTTTTCTCGTGGCAAAGCACCGTCGTCAGGGCACTGTAAATACCCGTCGTATCGCATCTACTGCAGCCATCGCTGCAACCGCAGCCGTCGCCGCCCCAGGCGTCGCTCAGGCTGCCGAGGTCGTTGTTCCTAATACCGACTACCGTTTCGAGGTTGCCGGTCTGGAAAACGTCCCGAACATTGACCAGGTCCCAAACATTGACAAGTACGTCCCGTCCTTGGGCCAGGTTTCCAACCAGGGTGGCGACGATTTCGTCGCTGCTGCAGAGCAGCAGGCTGCTCCGGCCCCGTCCACCGTTGGTCAGAAGGCTCTGGAAGCTGCACGCTCCGTCCTTGGCTCGCCGTACGTTTACGGCGCTGCTGGCCCGAACGCTTTCGACTGCTCCGGTTTGACCAGCTGGGCTTACTCCCAGGCTGGCGTTCAGATTCCGCGTACCTCCCAGGCTCAGGCTGCTGGCGGTACCCCTGTTTCCTTGGACCAGCTCCAGCCTGGTGACATCATTTCCTACTACGGTGGCGCTTCCCACGTCGGTATCTACACCGGCAACGGCACTATCATTGACGCGCTTAACTCCGGCACCCCTGTGCAGGAGCGCGACTTGAACTACATGCCGATTAACAATGCCGTGCGCTTCTAATTGGCAGTGATATGACATGCCCTTCCCTTTGTGAAAAAGGGAAGGGTTTTGCTGTGCAACGGCGGCTAAAACCCGCTATAGTAAATTCGATTTTTGAAAATTTTGAGTTGAAGGTCTTTTCGTGTCTAAACGTGTGCTCCCAGCTGCCGCATTAACCGCAGTCCTCGCTGTCACTTCACTTTCTGGCCTCCCGCAAGTTATTGCGCAGGAGGCGAAACCGAACCAAGAGTCTGCTTCTGAAAACGTCGATGATCTGGTCGATCGCGTCGGAGAGGTTGCTCGAAAGGTCTCGGCGAAGAATGAGGAAGTCAAAGAGCTAGAAGATAAGCTCGCGGCCAAGGAAGAAGAGGTCGCTCAAGCGGAGCAAGACTCCGCAGAGGCCCAAAAACGCGTACATGACGCGCAGGGCGATGTCTCCACGCAGCAAGGTCGCGTGGACGACTTGGCACAGTCTCGCTACCGGGGAGACTCCCGTTCCGCCGTTTCGGGCGCGCTGGCTGCAGAAGACCCAGCAGACGCCGTAGAGCGCATGGGATACTTGGGCGCGCTTTCGCGCAAGGCGCAACGCACCCTCGATGCCAAGGCAGATGCAGCCTCAATGGCTGAAGCGGTTCAGCAAGAAGCCGCTGACGCTGCGAAAAAGGTGCGCGAGGAAAAGAAGGACCTCGAAAAGCAGCGCGATGAACTGGTAAAGCAAAAGGATGCGCTGGAAGAGCAGCAGGCAGATATCGAAGCTCAAGTGGATGCGCTGAGCGATGAGCAGCGCGAAGCTTGGGAAGGACAATTCGGCGGCACGGATAAGCTGGATTTCGACTTGGGAGAGATCGCCGATGGCGCTAGCTCTGCGGCTCTGTCCAAGTTGGGTTCGCCCTACGGCTGGGGTTCTGCCGGTCCGAACCAGTTCGACTGCTCTGGCCTGATGTACTGGGCATACCAGCAGATTGGAAAGACCATTCCGCGTACCTCGCAAGCACAAATTGCAGGTGGCACGTCCGTGCCGGTGGATCAGCTGCAGCCTGGCGATATCGTGGGCTACTACCCAGGAGTTACCCACGTCGGAATGTACATTGGCAACGGCCAGGTAGTACACGCCTCGACCTATGGCGTGCCAGTTCAGGTCGTGCCACTCAACTCGATGCCTATTTCGGGGACTGCGCGATTCTAAGTGGCCCGCATACTGCTGGTAACGAATGACTTTCCTCCCAAAGTCGGAGGAATCCAGTCCTACCTGCGGGACTACCTAGAAGCGCTCGACCCAGACGATGTCGTAGTATTCGCTTCAACCCAACAGCCACCTGAGGACTATGACGCCTCTGTTGCCTATAAAGTCATTCGGTGGCCACATCGCGTGATGCTGCCCACCCCGGCAACCACGCGCCGCATGCAGGAGATCATCCGGCAGGAAGCCATTGACGTCGTGTGGTTTGGTGCGGCGGCACCACTGGCGCTGATGGCAAAGGCTGCGCGTCAGGCGGGGGCGCGCCGCGTGGTGGCAACGACGCATGGCCACGAGGTGGGGTGGTCTATGGTTCCACTGGCCCGGCAATGCCTGCGGCTGATTGGCAATAACGCCGATGTCATTACGTATATCTCGGATTACACTCTACGGCGCCTGCGCGGGCCGTTTGGTCCGCACCCGGAGTGGGCTCACCTGCCTTCTGGGGTCAGTCTAGATTCGCTTTCTCCCGCAACCCCTGCGCAGCGCATAGCAGCGAAGGCGGAGTTTGGAGTGAGCGGACCTACCATCGTCTGCATTTCCCGGTTAGTCCCGCGCAAGGGGCAAGACCAATTATTGCGGGCGATGCCGCAGGTCAGAGAAGAATTCCCCGATGCGCAGTTGCTGTTGATTGGGCGCGGGCGTTATCACGATGCATTGCAAGAATTGGCGAAGCTTTATTGCCCCGATGCAGTGATTCAGCCGGCCCCCAACATCGAAACCGCGCTTCATGCCGCGGATATTTTTGCCATGCCAGCCCGCACACGCGGCGGAGGCTTGGACGTGGAAGGCTTGGGGATTGTTTACCTAGAGGCACAGGCCTGCGGGGTCCCAGTCGTCGCTGGTGACTCTGGGGGAGCGCCGGAGACTATTACGAAGGAGACGGGGATCGTCGTCAAGGGCATATCTGTTGATGAGCTCGTGGATGCTTTGAAAGAGCTCTTGCGTTCGCCAGAAATACGTACTCGTATGGGGCAGGCGGGACGCAGGCACGTCGAAAAGCACTGGAGCTGGGAGATTATGGGGCAGCGGCTGAGAAAGCTTATGGCTTGATGTGACCCTGGCCCGGTTGTCGGTATATTCTGATATCCATGCTTGAAAATAACTCCGCCGATCTTACTATCGGCTTCGATGTCGGTGGCACCAATGTGCGCGGTGGAGTAATTACTCGAGACGGAGAAATCCTCGCGAGTCGCACCATGCCAACCTCGGGGGATCCGCGCCAACTTGATGATGACCTGGTAGCAATCGTCGAGGAGCTGCGCGCAGACTATCCCGTGGGCGCGGTGGGCCTTGCCGTGGCGGGATTCCTAGACCCAGAGTGTGAGACAGTCCGCTTCGCCCCGCATCTACCGTGGCGGAATGCGCCCGTCCGGAAAAACCTTGCGGAGCGCTTGGGGTTGCATGTCCGGCTGGAGCACGATGCCAACTCCGCCGCTTGGGGAGAATGGCGCTTTGGCGCAGGGCGCGGCGCGAAGGATTGGGTATTTTTTGCGGTCGGCACCGGCATCGGCGCGACCTTAATGACCCATGACACCATCTACCGAGGCGCCTTTGGTACTGCTCCGGAATTTGGTCATATCGTCGTGGTGCCGAATGGCAGGCAGTGCTCGTGCGGCAAACGGGGCTGTTTGGAGCGCTATGCCTCAGGCACGGCCCTGCCGGATACCGCGCGCGAACTGCGGCCAGACTATGAGACCTCCTTGCCGCCATATCCCACCGGTGAGCAGGTTGCACGCGCAGCACGTGGGGGAGACCCACTCGGTATTGCGGTAATGGAGAACTTTGGGCAGTGGTTGGGCCAAGGCTTATCCATCGTGTCTGATGTGCTCGATCCAGAGCTCATTGTCATTGGCGGCGGGGTGTCCCAAGATGCGGATATGTACTTAGAGGAAGCCACCGCTGCCATGGGCCGGGATATAGTCGGCGCTGGGCATCGCCCCCTTGCTCGCGTTGCAACCGCGGAATTGGGCTCGGCAGCAGGTATGATTGGCGTAGCTGACCTGGCCCGCCGCGGCCACTAGAATGAGCGAAGGACGAGCTGGAGATGAAAAACAAATGGTACTGGGCGTTTAAGCACATCTTTTTCGGGCCCGCCCTGCGTGTATGGAACCGCCCTTGGTCAGAAGGAATGGAAAAAATCCCTGCTGAGGGTCCCGCGATTTTGGTATCCAACCATCAAGCGGTGATGGACTCTTTCTTCTTCCCCCTGCTGTGCCCGCGCCAAATTACTTTTTTGGCCAAGTCAGAGTACTTCACCACCCCCGGCCTCGTGGGCGGCATGCAGAAATGGTTTTTCAGCTCCGTCGGGCAAGTTCCCATTGAACGGGATCATGAATCAGCTAGCCAGGCCATGCTCGAGACCGCGCGAAAGATTTTGGGGCGCGGTGATCTCTTTGGTATCTACCCAGAGGGCACCCGGTCCCCAGATGGACGTGTGTACAAGGGGCGTACCGGGATGGGGCGCATTGCCATGGAGACCAATCAGCCGGTCTATCCCATCGCTATGATCAATTCCCGCAAGGCTAACCCGATCGGTTCGTGGATTGTCCGACCCGCCAAGGTGGGAGTGCGAGTGGGAGACCCTATTTACCCGCATGACTGGGCGCGCGAACACGGCCTAGATCCGCAACAGCACGAGACCATTCGCGCGTTCACGGACATGGTCATGGGGACATTAGCCGAGCTCTCCGACAATCCTTACGTGGATGTCTATGCGGCTGATGTAAAGGAATCATTAAAGGCCGGCCACGGGTACCCCGCCGGTGCGGAGATTAAAGGGAGGTAATTACAATTCCTCAGGCCCGCTTAGCGTGGCCGGATACCGCAAAAGGAATTTCTATCATCGGCGTGGTGCTCCTACACATCACGCTGAAGGTGCCAGGAGCCGAACAAACGTGGCTAGCAACTCTCAATACCTATCTCGACCCCCTGCGCCTTCCCCTGTTCTTTCTGGTCTCCGGCTACTTCTCTTATAAAGTCTTTCGTTACAGTTTCGCGGAGTTATTTACCCGCCGGCTCTGGTTTTTCCTCATTCCTTATTTGGTGTGGATGTCCGTGGAGCATTTGACCAAACAGCTGGAATACCAGTGGGTTTTCGGTGACTCCTCCATGGGTATGACCGAGATGCTGCAAAATCTTTTACTTGGCCATACGATGGCGTGGTTTATCCACGCGCTCATTTTGTTCAACCTATTTCTGTGGTGTGTGCGCAAATTGCCTGCGTGGGCGGGCATCGGGCTGAGCTTTACCCCTGTTATTTTTATTGCCTGGCAGGAACAGTTTCAGTTTATTGGCAAGGCCATAATGTTCCTTCCCATCTTTGTAGGCGCCGCCTACCTTCGCGAACCGATTACCCGTTTTGCGGCTGCGGCAGAAGAGGTATTCCGCGGCTCGTGGACCGTGCGCAGTGTTGGAGCGTATGCCGCGGCCATCGGCGCTTATAGTGCAGGCCTGGCCCTGCGCCACGCGTGGGACGGCAACGATGCTGATATTGCTTTTAACTGGCCCCTGCTGGGCGCGGACTTTTTGGGTTGGGGAGATATAAACCTATTAGTGCGCTTCGTGGAACAGGTGCTAGAGGTTCCCGCGGGAATCGTTGGGGCCGTGCTCATTAGCCACATTCCGTGGATTGCAGAAGGCGTGAAGTTCGTCGGCCGGCACACGCTGCCGATTTATCTCTCGCACCCCATCGGCCTGACCGTGGGCTATGGGTACTACATGGCGCATCATGACTATGCTGTGTCTTTGGCTGGGTCGTGGCCGCTGGAAAACACGTGGTTCTGGATCGCCATGTGCTTTATCTTTACGGCCATTTCCTCCCTTGCGCTGTGGGCGCTGGGAAAGGTCCCTATCCTTGGCTGGACGCTGGTTCCGCCGCGGATCGGTAGGCGCCGCCCCGCCGTAGAGCCAATGGTAGCGAACAAACAACTAACAGCACGGTAATGATGACGTAATCATTACCAACGATGTGCTGCCACCCTGTCCAATCCAGCTCCTGGTCCTCGGTATGCGGAACCTGCCAGTGGCCGCGGGCAAATAGCGCCAGCCAGGTGAGAGCCGCTAGGGTCCAGCGTCGGCTGGCAACTAAGTAGACGCCCGCTAATACCAGCCAGGTAAAGTGGTGCGACCACGATACGGGGGAGCACAGCAGTGACACAGACGCTGCCAGCAGCATGAGCACGACCTGATTGCCGTGGGAAAGGCGCTCCATGGCAAACCACACAATTGCGATGACGACGATGACGCCAACGAGCCACAGGGTTTCTGCGTTATCGGGGCTGAGGCGGGTAAACAAGCCGCGCAAGGACTGGTTGGCGCTATAGGCTAGGCCGCCGATGCGCTCGGAATCGCGCAAGGTGGAGGTCCAATACTCAATCGAGCTATGCGGATTGGCGGCAAAGGCGATAAGGCCGGCGGCCACGAAGGAACCCAGGGTGGTAAAGAAGGCCTTCCATTCGCGGCGGACAAAGAAGACAGCCAAAAAGACCGCCGGGGTGAGCTTGATGGCCATGGCGATGCCGGTCAGGATGCCACGGGCCTTGTTCACCCACAGCAAATCGATGACCACGAGTGCGGTCAGCAGGATGTTGATCTGACCAAAGCTAAAGGTCTGCGTGATTGGCTCGGCCAGCATGGCGGCAAAAAGCCCCCAGGCCGCCCATTCCTGGCTGTTTAGGGAGCGCAATACCAGCGTAATGCACACCCACAATGCGAGTACGGAGAGGACCGTGACTACTACGGCGGCAGCGGTGAGGGGGATCCACTGCAGCGGGGCGAAGAGCAGGGCTGCAAACGGTGGGTAGGTAAATGGCAGGGAAAAATTGCGGTCGGTGCCTACGAAATAGTCCCGATCATAAAGATCGCTGCCGAATCCGGCCCCGCCTTCGCGGTAAACATCGAGGTCAATGTGGTAAAAGGCGCGAAACTCGCCCGAGAATAAGGCAGGAATATCGATAATCCACCACAGCGCCACAAGCGCGGACAGGACTAGGGGGAGGGCGGTGGTCCACAGGGCTTTATTATCGGTTCTGCTCACTCGCAAAATTTTACAGTGGCGTGATCGTGGGGCCAATTTCCCGCGCCCATCGCCGCAGCGCTAGGGTTGTAAAACGTGCGTTACTTCTATGACACCGAATTTATCGAGGATGGCAAGACCATTGAATTGGTCTCCATCGGCATCGTCGGTGAAAATGGAAGTGAATATTATGCCGTATCCACGGATTTTGACCCGTCTAAGGCCAATTCTTGGGTCAAGGAAAACGTGTTGGCTAAGCTGCCCAGCCCCCAGGATTCCGCATGGAAGCCTGCGCGCACCATCCGCACGGAAATCCTGGAGTTTCTAACGCGCAGCTCTACGCCCATTGAATTATGGGCTTGGGTCGGCGCGTATGACCACGTGGTCTTGGCACAGCTGTGGGGCGATATGGCAAGCTTGCCCAAGCGCCTGCCGCGCTATACCCGCGAGCTGAAGCAGCTGTGGGAGTTCGCCGGCCGCCCCAGCTTGCCGGCCGTGCCTAAGGGCAATCACGATGCGCTTGTCGATGCCCGCCATAACCTCGCCAAATTCCGCGCCTGCACCGAGGTCTTGCCCTTGTCCAAGGGTAATAGAATCAATTTCTAGCAGTTAACTACCAAGCGACAGGCAGTAAATGGTTAAATGGAAGAGTGAGTTGGACAGTAGATATTCCGCAAAGTGTTCTGCCTGATCTTCCACCTTTGCCAGAGGGCATTGAGGAGGTCTTCCAGGACGTCATCAAGCGTGACGCAAAGCAACAGCCCAGTTGGGATCCCACCCAAGCCGATAACGTGCGCAAGATTCTCGAGTCGGTGCCGCCCATCGTGGTTGCCCCAGAGATTGAGAAGCTCAAGCGGCAGCTTGCCGATGTCGCATTAGGCAACGCCTTCCTGCTGCAAGGCGGCGATTGCGCCGAGACCTTTGAATCGAATACCGAGCCGCATATTCGCGGCAATGTTAAGACCTTGCTGCAGATGGCCGTCGTTTTGACCTATGGCGCGTCCGTTCCAGTGGTGAAGCTGGGGCGCATTGCTGGGCAGTATGCGAAGCCGCGTTCTTCGGATACGGACGCCAATGGCTTGTTGAATTACCGCGGGGATATTGTCAATGGCGTGGAACCCACCGATGAGGAGCGCCGTCATGACCCGGCCCGCATGATCCGCGCCTACGCTAACTCTTCCGCGGCCATGAATTTGGTACGCTCTTTGACCTCCTCCGGCACCGCGGATCTCTACCGCCTGCACGAATGGAACCGCGAGTTCGTCCGTAAATCGCGCGCCGGTGCCCGCTACCAGGATCTGGCCCGCGAGATCGAAAATGGCCTGAAGTTCATGAATGCTTGCGGCGTGCAGGATTCCACACTGCACTCGGCAGAGATTTACTGTTCGCACGAGGCGCTGCTGAAGGATTATGAGCGTTCCATGCTGCGCTTGGGCCAAGACGATAATGGTGATACCAAGCTCTATGACCTGTCCGCGCACCAAGTGTGGATTGGTGAGCGCACCCGTGGGCTGGATGACTTCCACGTTAATTTCGCCGCCATGATCGGCAACCCGGTGGGCATCAAGCTCGGACCGGGCGCCACCCCAGAGCAGGCCGTGGAATACGCCGAAAAGCTAGATCCCAACCGCGAGCCTGGCCGCCTGACCATCATCTCCCGCATGGGGCACGACAAGGTCCGCAGCGTCTTGCCACCCATCATCAAGGCCGTCGAAGACTCCGGGCACACCGTAGTGTGGCAGTCCGACCCCATGCACGGCAATACCTTTACCTCGTCCAACGGGTACAAGACCCGTCACTTCGACAAGATCGTCGACGAGGTGCAGGGCTTCTTCGAGGTGCACCGCGATTTGGGCACCCACCCGGGCGGCGTGCACCTCGAGTTCACCGGCGAAGATGTTACGGAATGCCTCGGCGGTGCCGAGGACATCACTGACCTGGATTTGCCGGGCCGCTACGAATCCGCCGTGGATCCGCGCCTGAACACGCAACAGTCCCTCGAGCTTTCGTTCCTCATCGCGGAGATGCTGCGGAACTAGCCCCGACTAGACCCAGAGGGAAGGGGTTCCTTCGTAATAGGAGGAACCAAACCACCACCCGCTGATAGCGACCGCACCGGTTGCCACCACCACTGCGAGGAGAAAGACCAGCAGTGAGGCAGGATGGCGATTGGTTAGCGGCCGTTCGGCGGGTTCTTCTTCTGCCGCCTGTGCCGGAGGATGCGCGGGAGAATGTGCTGCTGCTCCCGCACCCGTAGCGGGCGCAGGTCCGGGGACAGGCGCTGGGGCTGGGGTCGGTGCTGGAGCAGGAGCCAGCGGCGGCTCGGGGGAATCGTCGACGGGCGCCTGGGGTACATCGAGGCGCGTTTCAAAGTCTGGCTGCGGCGGATCCGGCTCGGGCTCGGGAGGAATAACCTCGGTGGCCCCGCCGTCTAAATGCTCGGTGGCGCCCTGCGGGATTGTCCGCGTGGGCTCAAATACATCCGTGGCGCCGATGCCGGAATAGTCAGTGGGTGTTTGTGCGGTGCGCGCGGCAGCGGCGTTGCGGGGGACCGGGATGGTGACCGTGGGTAGATCCAACTCTCGGCAGATATCCTCGATGGCATCGAGAAACTCCCCGGCATCGGCAAAGCGCTCGCGGGGATCGCGGGCAGTGGCGGTGGCCACGAGGGCATCGACAAGCTTAGGCACGCCCTCAGCGCGCGTGGATGGGGCGGGAACATCCGCGTATAGGCGCGCGGTGGCGTGCGCGATCGGGGTATCCCCAGAGAAGGGCACGGTCCCGGTCAAGAGCTCAAAAAGCACAATGCCGGCCGAATACACGTCGGTGGCGGGGGTTATATCTTCACCGGTGACCTGTTCCGGCGCCAAATACGAGACGGTGCCGACGATCATATTCGAGGTCGCCTGCGCATTCCTCGCACGCACCAAGCCGAAATCGCCCAATTTCACCCGGTGATGCGAGGTAATGAGCACGTTATCCGGCTTAATATCGCGGTGGATAAGCCCCGTGGAGTGCACCTCGGTCAAGCCTTGGAGCACGCTGCGCAGCGTCGATAATGCGGCAGGAACGGTAAGCGGGCCACCTTCGGCAAGCAGCTCTCGCAAAGTGCCGCCATCGATAAGCTCCATGATGAGGTAAATGGGCTCGCCATCGGCGGAAAAATCATGAATGGCCACAAGGTTGGGGTGCTGCAACCGCGCCATCGCGCGGGCCTCGCGGGAAAAGCGCTTGATAAAAACCGGGTCATCGTCATAGCGCTCATCCATGACCTTTGCGGCCACTTGGCGGCCCAAGCGCATATCCACGCAGCGATAGACGGTAGACATACCGCCGCGGGCGATGGGGCGATCGATGCGGTAACGGTCTTCCAACACGTCACCAATTTCCAACCTAGTCATACCTCCCAGTATGGCCGATCCCCTAGGCCGCGTTAAAGTAGGTGGCGTGACTAATGCAGAAAATTCCCTGAATTCCTTATTGGCCGGCGAAGAGCTGCTCAGCATGCAGCAGGTGGCAGACAAGCTAGGTCTTCCCATCACGCGCGCCTATGACCTGCTCCAGGATCGCAAATTCATTGTCTGGGACTCGCCCGAAGGCAAGCGCGTGCCGCTGGCATTCTTCAACGACAAGGGGAGCATCGCCAAGCACGTCACGGGCGTTATCACCGTGCTTACCGATGGCGGCTATGACGACGAAGAGATCCTGCGCCACCTATTTACCGCAGATGACTTCCTGCCAGGCCGGCCCATCGATGCCCTGCATGGGCACCTGGCGCGCGAGGTTATTCGGCGGGCTCAGGCGTCTGCTTTTTAGCCCAGCGCTTGGGGAGTTGAGGGCCTTTTTGGCTCACGCCATCGAACATCCACTGCGTTGCGGACCAGGACAAAACGATGACGCCAATGACCCAGAACCAGTTATAGAGCTGGTGGTTGCCATCGCCGGAAAAGCTCAAGCTGATAAATAACGCTACACCAGAGGTAAACTTCAGCAGCCACAACGGCGGGCGGAAGGTGCCCATGAGCGTAAAGATGGAGGCGTAGTACCACGGCAGGGTCACCGAGTTAAAGACGAAGGCAACCTGGTAGGCCGCCGCGGTGCCCATAATCGCATCCCGAGTCGTATGCCGGCTCAGCCACCACACGATGACCAACCCGATAAGCATGCACACCATTGCGATCGTGCGCAGGACGCCCAAGATGGCGTTATAGGAGGCGTCCGGGTCAAAAATGTGGACCGCGGGGACGATGATGTCTGCGGCCAATGTTGGGCCAGCCAAGGGGTTAATCACCTTAGAGTTGCCGCTTACCTGGGATAGCCAGCCCCATGATGTGCCGGAGGCCCAGGTAATAAGCGCCACGGACGCGATGATTTCCACGGCAGCGATGAGCCCTGAGCAGACGAAGACCACCGCCGTGCGTACCGACGTAGAACCTTTAGGCGCGTAGCGGTGCAGCATCAGCCAGACGATGAAGGGGGCGGCAAAAATTGCGGTCGCCTTCATCGCCACCGCGGTGCCGACTAGCAAGAGCGCGGCGTGGAAGCGCTGGTGCAGCGCCGCCAAAAGCCCCAAGCACACCAAGCCGACCATGAGGGATTCATTGTGCATGCCGCCGATGAGGTGCAAGATGATGACCGGGTTGGCAACGCCGATCCACAGTGCGACCGCAGGATCCGCGCCGAGCTTTCGTGCGATACGCGGCACCGTCCAGGCAATGAGGACGAAACCTGAAAGCGAAAGCAACTTATAGATTATGATTCCGGCGGTGACGTTATCGCCCACGACGGTGGTGACGATCTTGCCAATCCACAGGTGCAGCGGACCGTACGGGGTGGTGGTATTGCGCCAATCTTGCGAGACCTCCAGCAGGAAGGGGCCGGGGTTGATGGCGGCACCCTCGGTATAAGGGTCGAACCCATCGCGGACCATGGCGCCCTGCATGAGGTAGGAATACACGTCCCGGGAAGCCATGGGGCCGGCGAAAAGCAATGGGGTGACCCATGCGATAAGGATGCGTTGTAACTCGCGTACCCCTCCCTCCGGGCGCGGGTGTTTAAGCTGCTTGCGAATAATCATGCGCCCGGCAAGGACCCAGGCGGCGGCGAGGAGGAAGATGCCCACCCAATACAGCACCAACCCGAGGTTGCGCCCGTGCCCGTACGATAAAAATCCGATATTGAGCGCTTCGAGCACGCCGCCGCGATTGCGGGTTGAGCCGCCAGAAAAAGACGAGAAAAGGAGCACACACGAGGCTACGAGGCCCAGCGGGAGCGCGCGGGGGACTGGCAAGGAGTAGGTCTTGGCCACGGTGATACCTACTTTTGGCGCGTCGTCGCCTGAATGGCCAGGTGCTCTAGCGTTTCCGTGATCTGCGGATCCACGTTCGCCGCACGCAGATGAGCCAACCCGGATTCTGTCAACGCGGTGATGCGGCGCTCAATCTCATCGGGGGCGCCAGAATCCGCAATGATTTGGGACAGGCGCAGCAGGTCTTGGGTATCGGAGGTGCGGCCAATGAATTTCCGCAGGGTAGCGGCGGCGCTGGGGTCGCGTTCATCAGCGCGCTGTAGCGCTAGGGCGAGAAGCTCCGTGCGCTTGCCCTCTCGCAGATCGTCGCCGGCGGGCTTGCCCGTAATGGCAGGATCCCCAAAGACCCCCAGCTGATCATCGCGCAGCTGATAGGCGATGCCGATATCGTGCCCATAGCCGCGGAAAGCCGAGATTAATTCCTCGCTTGCCCCCGCGATGGCAGCGCCCAAATGCAGGGGCCGCTCGATGGTATATGCGGCGGTTTTATAGCGGTTGACGGAATTGCTCAGCGCCAGCGATTCGGAACCGGCTGCCTCGAGGGAAATATCGAGCAATTGGCCGCCCAAAACCTCGGTGCGCATTCCCCGCCAGGGCTCGCGCGCACGCTGCAAAGCCTCTGGGCTGAGCCCGGAATCTTGGAACATATCCTCGGCATAGACAAGCGCAAAATCGCCCACCAAGATGGCCACGGACGTGCCAAAGAATTCCGGATCCCCTAAGAAATGGGATTCCCGGTGGAGGCGCTCTGCTTCCCGATGCACCGTTGGTTTCCCGCGCCGGGTATTCGACGCGTCAATAATGTCATCGTGGATAAGCGCGCAGGCTTGGATGAACTCCAGCGAGGATGCCGCGCGCAGCATCGCCTCAGGCGGTTCCGAACCTCGGCCTGCTGCGAGGTACCCCGCCCACGCATACATGGGGCGCACCCTTTTTCCGCCATCGAGGACGAATGATTCCAAAAAGCTCATGGCGGTACTGACCGGGGCGCCGATTTCTGCCACGTGATCCCGGCGCTGGTCCAAGAAGATGGCCAGTTTTTCGCGCACCGCGCCGGGGATATCCGCAAGCTCAGGAATACTCGTCATAGTCACACTTTCACACGATACCGCCTAGAGCCGAGAAGAAATAACGCAGGTTTATAGCGGCAGGCCCACTCCCAAAATGGCAAAGGGCCGGGGATCTGCCGGGTAGCGATGATGGCGCACGACATCAAAGAAGCCCACAGACCGATAGAGGCGAAAAGCCCCGTTGGCTTCCTGTGGTGCTTCCGGTGTTGATAATAAAGCATATTGGGCAGGGATATTCCACAGCAGCCCTTTTAGTAGCTGCCTGCCTAAACCGTGTCCTTGAAAGGAAGGCAGCACGTGTACTTCGGCCACCTCAAAGTAGCTGCGCAGCATGCCCCATTCGGGCTCCGTTGGCCTGCCATTGCGGCGCAGGGCGCGGCGCAGCTCGGAATCCCACCAAGTATCTGGTGAGCCCAAAAATCCATAGGCCACTCCCACGACGCCGTTGTCATGCGCAGCGATAAGCGCTGTAAACCCGGGCCGCATGGAATCCGCTCGCCAATTGTCCACGCTGCGCGAAAACGTGACCGGGTCATATCCCATGGCCTCGATGTAGATCTCCACGAGTTGGGGAGCCAGCATAGAGAACTCTTGCGGGGTTAAGCGGCGGATTTCGAAACTCACGGTATCTATCACACCAGATACGTGTGGCTACCGGCGGAAGAGGGTGGGGCGGGGTTATTCCATAGATCCCTCAAGGTTTTCGAACTGTGTTCAGTGTGTAGGCAGTTATGACTGGTAAAACTCTTGAGCAATTCGAACAGGTGAACTATAATAGGGGGTAGATGTCCGGTTGGCTACTTAAAGTCAACGGCAATCGAACACGGTTAGTTATTAGCGCAGTACAGGAGAAAAACAATGGCACAAATTATTTCGGCAACGCAGTCCCGCTCTACCGGTCGCTTCGCTGGCAAGCAGGGCGCAAAGCGGGCCCACTTTCTTTTCCAGGCCCGCGAGCTTCTAGATCAGGCGAGAAGCTACGCGGCGGATGGCCGCTTTGATCAGGCGTTGGAGGTGGCCTATCAGTCTGCATTGCGTACGGCTGGCGCACGGGTAGCGGTGTCGGTGGTCTCTCGCCGCCGGCGCCTGCCAACGAGCGCGTGGGACCGCTTGGCTCTGGTCGGGGCCGAAGAAAAGCAGTGGGCCGAGGCTTTTAAGTCCTACTCTCGTACCCGTGCTCGAGTTGCATCTGGCTTGGATGCAACTCCGGGTGAGGAGTATGTCTACGGGCTAATGGAGCAGGCGGCGCAATTTTTAGATGAGAGTGAAACCGAGACGATTCTGGGATCCTTTGCGGCATAGCAGCAGCATTGCGGCGCCATAATCACTGTTGAGGGGAATAACTACCTTTTGGGGAACATACTGGTTACTCTGGACGTTAGTATTGGTAGAAGATATATCGGCCGAAGCCCAGTCCCTAGTTGGAGGAATAGTGTCTCTTTCTGAACAGGAGCAACGCACGCTCCGTGAAATAGAGGAATCGTTATTGGCGGACGATCCTAAATTTGGCGCTTCTGTGTCTGAATCTACCTCGATCGGCGGTTCCGGCGGCGCAGTTACCCTGCGTGGAATTGCGCTCATCGTGGTTGGTCTGTGCATGCTCGTCGGCGGCGTGGCTTTGGCGCAGCAAAGTTTGTGGTTTATTGCGCTGTCCATTGCAGGATTCCTTGTTATGTTCGCCGCTGGCGTATGGATGCTTCGTGGTGACCAACCCGCTAGCGCGGGAAAGAAAAAGTCTTCCAATGGACGGTCAAAGAAGGCAGCGTCGTCTCGCAGCAATGGAGTAGGCAGCAAGCTGGAAGAAAACTTCCGTCGGCGCTTTGAGGAGAGCTAACCGCGGACTCTTCATTTCCCCAGTCACCAGGAAGGGTGGCTGGGGATTTTTTATGGCTCACCAAAATTTCCCACTTCGTCCCACCTTTTCACCAAAACTGCGGTGCGGTGGGGGATTGTGGGTACTGGAGGGTGAGTACCTGTGCAATAAGCAGGTAATGCGCTGTAAGTGGCCTATGGGGTGAAGTAACTTTGATGTTGTAGGTGGGATTAAAGGGGTGGATCTCCGGGGCTGTCAAGGCGGTCCGCGGGAATTCTGCCCACCGTAAAAACACCCCTTTAACTGCATATACTTTTTGAGTTGTTAAGAATATGGCGTTTTAAGTGGGGCATGTGGGGGAAAGTGGGGTAGAGTGGGGCGCAGCGGAGGAATGGGATTGAAAAACTCACTTCTGCCGTGAGGGAATCCGGAGTTGTCGAGTGAGGAAGGTGGACGCCGGGATGTTTCTCGGAACCTACACTCCGAAACTTGATGACAAAGGGCGCTTAACGCTTCCTGCAAAATTTCGCGATGAACTCGCAGGTGGCCTGATGGTCACCAAGGGGCAAGACCATTCTTTGGCCGTGTACCCACGCGAGGAGTTCGCCGAACGCGCACGGAAGGCTGCGGCGGTTTCTCGAACCAATCCGGAAGCACGCGCTTTCATTCGTAACTTGGCGGCAAGCGCGGACGAACAGCGGCCCGACGGGCATGGTCGTATCACCTTGTCCGCAGGCCACCGTGAGTACGCGGGTTTGTCCAAAGAGTGCGTGGTGGTTGGCTCGGTAGATTTCCTCGAAATTTGGGATGCAGCCGCGTGGGCTGAGTATCAATCGCAAACTGAAGATGCTTATTCGGCAGCAGATGCCGATGACGTACTTGCGGGCTTGCTGTAAAAGCCCGCATCTCGAGTGCGTGTAAGGACTCTGTCCGAGGCGGATGATTCTGGTGTACTTCCCCGATATCAGAAACCTGCCTCGGACAGGGCCCTATATGCACTCGTCGTGCTTTCCACGATAGGAAGTCCTGCACAGCGGAAATCAGAAAGGGGGACGCGGGGAGACATGGCTATAACTGACCTTAATTACGATGTGGCGGATAACCACGGCCATGTGCCGGTCATGCGCGAGCGCATGGCAGAGCTCCTGCGCCCCGGGGTAGAGGCTGCGGGTTCGCAGGCTGTGCTTGTCGATGCCACCTTGGGTGCCGGCGGCCACAGCGAGTACTTCCTCCAGACCTATCCGCAGGCGCGCGTTATCGGTGTGGACCGCGATGAGCAGGCATTGCGCAATGCTTCGGCCAGGCTAGAGCCCTTCGGCCCGCGTTTTTGCACGGTTAATGCTCGCTTCGATGAGCTCGGTACCGCCATTGCCCAGGGCGAGGGCGGCATCTTTGACACTGCCCGCACCCACGGTATTGCGGGAGCCCTCTTCGATTTGGGTGTTTCTTCCATGCAGCTGGATCAGGCCGAGCGCGGCTTTGCCTATAAGACGGACGCGCCGCTGGATATGCGGATGGATCCGAGCCACGGGCTTACCGCTGCTGACGTGCTCAATACGTATTCGCACGGGGATTTGGCGCGGATTCTCAAGACCTATGGTGACGAGCGCTTTGCGGGCAAGATTGCCTCCGCCGTGCTCAAGGAGCGAGAGAAGGAACCGTTTAGCACCTCGGGCCGCTTGGTTGAGCTTTTATACTCGACCATCCCGGCGGCAACGCGCCGCACGGGCGGGCACCCGGCAAAGCGCACGTTCCAAGCGCTGCGGATAGAGGTAAACCGCGAGCTGGAAGCCATTGAAAATGTGCTTCCCGTAATCACCAGTGCGCTTTCCATTGGGGCGCGCGCGGTCTTTATGAGCTACCAGTCCTTAGAAGACCGCCTCGTAAAGGCAGCATTCAAGGAGCTATCTACGTCCACCACGCCTGCCGGTCTACCGATGGACCTGCCGGGCACAGCACCGGAGTTCGCCACGGTTACCCGTGGGGCCGAAAAAGCATCTGCGGCGGAAGTAGAAGAAAATTCCCGCGCCGCGTCGGTGCGCGTGCGGGCTCTAGAACGGCTCGAAGGCACGCCAGAATTTTTACCCCCGGGAGGCAACAAATGAGCACCATCCCACGCCGAAACCAGCACTTGACGGACAGCCGCGACAGAGAGGCCACTCGCAGCATGGGCGCCAGCCGAGACTTCACCACCGGAATCGATACGGGAGCGCCTACCGCTGTGCGCGAGCGCACCGCCCCTAGAGCTACCGGGAAAACGGCGCGCCGGACGGCCCCTAGCCGTACCCGGGTTCCGCACCGCGGAGCGAACCGGCTTGGTTCGAAGCAGGTCGTCAGCTTCCGCGGCCGGCGGCTGCAGCAACAGACGAAGCAGAATAACGCATTTGCCCGCGTTGCCGTCTTGGCCGTTACCTTGCTGATTGGCGGGGTAGTGCTGGCCATGTGGCTTTCTGGTTTGTCCACCTCGCAGACTTTTAAAATCCAGCAGCTGACGGTGCAGGAATCGCAGTTGGATAACCAGATTGAATCGCTGAACCGGGACGCAGAAAACTTAAGCTCCTCGGCTGATATTGCCCGCCGCGCGGATGAATTGGGCATGGCAGTGCCGAAGCAACCCGGCGTGACTGAGGTCGGCGGGGATGGCGAGATCATCGCCAAGCGCGAAGGCACTCCTGATACGGAAAAGCTTATCGATGTCAACGGTGAACCCATCCGCCCGGGCCAAGCCTCGAGCGACCCGAAGGATACGGAGGGTATGTCTGATTCCCTCAACGCTGTGCCGCGCGGACAACAGCAACATGCCCGCGGTAATGATGCGGACGAGGATCGGGATGAGCACCGCGGCAGCGATAACGACGATAATCGCGATGACGCCAGCGATAATCGCCCCAACCTTCCCGCCCGCGCGCCGTACACCAGTCAGGCCGATTAAACGGACAGAATAAGTGGTGAAATTCTCTGTGCTCGCGCGTGGTAGCGCGGGCACTGCCCATCTTGTAGGGCACAATCGATACACGCAAGAACCTGTGGCGGCGAAGGGAAGGTGACTGAGCACCGTGACTGCACCGAATAATGGTGGCAACCGTGGATACCGTCCGCGGCCGCGCCGCGCAGCTAGCTCTGTTGTGCCCCAAAAAGCGATCATGCGCCAGCGCCTGCGCATTATTTTGACCTGTGTTGTCGTCGCCACCGTCGCTTTGGCCGGCCGCCTTGCTTGGGTGCAATTGGTCTGGGGCCCAGATCTTGCGGCAAAGGCCGTTACCCAGCGCGAACGCGTCTATATCGACCCGGCCCGCCGGGGAGAGATCCTGGACCGGGATGGCCAGCGTTTGGCCTATACGATGAAGTCTCGTTCCTTGACTGTCTCTCCCACGCGCCTGCGCGATGAGCTGAAAGAGCAGGCGGAAATGGAAGCCACGTCCGAGGGGAAACTCGAGGGCATGGATGACAGCAAAAAAGATGAGTACCTCACCAAACAAATGGAGGACAAACTCAAGGAGATGGCTGAGGGCATCCCGAAGATGATTGAGGATTCGGGTGCCTCTGCCTCCAAGGTCGATGCGAGCGATATTAAAAACAAGCTCAAGGCCGATACGCAGTACGAGGTCTTGGTCCGCAATGTGGACCCGGATGTTGCCGTAGAGATTTCCAATAAGTACCACGGCGTGGCGGCTGACCGGCAGGACATCCGCCAGTACCCGAATGGGGCGATTGCAGAAAACGTCGTGGGCAAGGTCTCGATGGACGGCCACGGACAATTTGGCTTTGAGGCCGCCCGCGATACCGAGCTGACCGGCATTGATGGGCAGTCAACGGAGGATGTCTCCGCCGATGGGCAGGTCATCCCCGGCACGCTGCGCGATGTTGTGGATGCCGTCGATGGTCGCGATGTCACCCTCACCCTGGATTTGGACCTGCAGACTTACGTCCAGCAAAAGCTGGAAAAGGCCAAGGCCAATTCCCAGGCGGAGGGTGCCGAGGCCGTTGTGCTTGATGCCGCGACGGGCCAGGTGCTCGCCATGGCTAATACCGATACGGTGGATCCGAATAAGAATATCGAAGACCAGCTTAAAGAGGGCAAGGATTTCGAGAACCGCAGCATCTCCCATCCCTATGAGCCGGGTTCCGTTGCCAAGATAGTGACGGCGGCAGCCGCATTGCAGGAGGGTATTACCACTCCGGATGAGGTGCACCAGGTTCCGGGCTCCATCGATATGGCTGGCGTGACCGTCAACGATGCTTGGACTCACGGCACCGAGCCGTATACCACCACCGGCATCTTTGGTAAGTCCTCCAACGTGGGCACCTTGATGATCGCGGATAAGCTTGGCCCCGAGAAATATGCCGAGTACCTGAAGAAGTTTGGCTTGGGCGCTAACACGGGCGTTGAGCTTCCGAATGAATCCGCCGGCACGGTGCCAGACCAAGAGCAATGGTCCGGCGGCACCTTTGCCAACTTGCCCATCGGCCAGGGCCAGGCGTGGACGACGCTGCAGATGGCTAGCGTGTATCAAGCATTAGCCAACGGCGGCGAGCGTATCGAACCGCGCATCATCGACAAGATCAAAGACCCCGATAGCGAGACGGAAAAGCTGCTCGAGCCTAAGAAGACCCAGGTAGTGGACAAGGAAACCGCCAAGACTGCGGTGGATATGTTCCGCGCCGTCTTCCAAGATGACGATGCCGGGGTGCAAAACGGTACGGCCGCCAACGCCCAATTGGATGGCTACCAGCTCTCCGGTAAGACCGGTACTGCGCAGAAGGTGGACCCGAATTCCGGGGCGTATTCTAATTCTGCCTACTGGATCACGTTTGCGGGCATTGCGCCTGCCGATGACCCACGATTCGTCGTCGCGGTCATGCTCGATGAGCCCAAGTCCGGCGTGGAAGACAATGGCGGCGGCGGCCAGTCTGCGGCCCCAATCTTCCGGGATATCTCTTCCTGGCTGCTTAACCGCGATAATATTCCTACCTCGACACCAGCGCCGCGGATGACCCTGCGGGAACAATAGGAGCTTGAAATGTCTGTTTCCTTAGAAAAACTTGCGCAGCTTTCGCACGGACGCGTCATCGGTGATGGCACTGTTGAGGTCAGCGCGTGCGGCTTGGATTCCGCGAGCCTTCCCGAAGGCGCATTATTTGCCGCCCTTCCGGGCACGCGCGTGCACGGCGCCCAGTTCGTCGGCGATACCAAGGCGGGCGCGGTGCTTACCGATGCCCCCGGGCTCGATCACCTTCGCCAGGCTAACGAAACCCGGCCGATCATCGTGGTAGACGATAACCGCGCAGTCTTAGGTCCGATTGCAGCAGAAATCTACGGACACCCCACCCGCGATCTCACGGTCTTGGGTATTACCGGCACCTCCGGCAAGACCACGACTAGTTACTTGCTGGAGGCTGGCCTCTTGCAGGCCGGGCACTCCGTCGGCCTTATCGGCACCACCGGCACCCGCATCAATCGCACGCCGGTGCCCACCTCTTTGACCACGCCGGAAGCCCCACGGCTGCAAGAGCTTTTCGCCCGCATGAAGGACGAGGGCGTGACCCACGTGGTCATGGAGGTCTCCTCCCATGCTTTGGAGCTCGGCCGCGTGCGTGGAACCAACTTTGCTGTGGCTGGGTTCAGCAACCTCAGCCAAGACCACTTGGATTTCCATCCCACGATGGAGGAGTACTTTTCGGCCAAGTCCCGGCTATTCCTAGGGGAGCAGGCCGCCCAGCGCGCGGTCATCTGTGTTGATGATGAGTGGGGCGAGCGCCTCCGCGGAAAGATAGAAGACGCCGGTTCTCCGGTTACGACGGTGGCAACGCGTACAGGCGATGCCACGATCTCCGCCCGGCAGACGGCTACCGAGGCGACTGGTGCACAGGAGGTTGACCTCAACCTAGACGGCACCGACTATTCCTTCCGGCTACCGCTGCCCGGCGAATTCAATATCGCCAATGCCGCGCTCGCCCTAGGGATGGCTACTGCGGTGGGCGAAGACCCGCAGGTCTTTTTGACCGGCGTGGAAAACGTCGCCGTTCCGGGGCGTATGGAAAGGATCGACCGCGGGCAGGACTTTGTGGCCGTGGTGGATTATGCCCACAAGCCCGCGGCCATTGCCGCGGTGCTCGATACCCTGCGCCTGCAATTGGAGGGCACCTCCGGGCGCGTGGGCGTCGTCGTGGGCGCCGGCGGTGATCGCGATAGCACCAAGCGGCCGATTATGGGAGAGGCTGCGGCCACCCGGGCGGATCTTACGGTGGTGACCGATGATAACCCGCGCACCGAGGACCCAGCCGCTATCCGCGCGGCGGTCATTGAAGGCGCTCGCCAGGCCGCGCCGGATGCCGATATTCGGGAGCAGGGCTCGCGGGCACGCGCCATCGATGAAGTGGTGAATTGGGCGCAGCCGGGCGATGCCATCATCGTCGTCGGCAAGGGCCACGAGGTAGGCCAGCTCGTGGGCGAGCGAACCCTGCACTTTGATGACCGAGAGGAAATGGCGCGCGCCATTGAGGAAAAGCTGGCAGGAACGGCGCATCGCGATACTCTTAGGGATACGAAGGAGTAGTAATGATTCCACTTTCTATTGGAGATATCGCCGCGATAACCGGCGGTAGCCTGGATGGCGTTGATGATCCCGATGAACGCGTGACCGGCTTCGTGGAGTTTGATTCGCGCAAGGTCACCACCGGCAGCTTGTTCGTAGCCCTGCCCGGTGCCCGCGTCGATGGCCATGATTTCGCAGAAAAAGCCATAAAGCAAGGCGCCGTGGCCGTGCTGGCCGCTCGGCCGGTGGGGGTACCGGCGATCATCGTCAAGCCGCAGGGCCGCGTGACCGGTGATTCCGCGAATGCGGATATTTATGCCAACGACGAGGATGGTTCCGCCGCCGCCGTGATTGGCGCATTATCCGATCTCGCGCGCGAGGTGACCTCCCGCCTCGCCGCGGAGCAGGGCTTGGATATCGTCGGCGTTACCGGCTCCGCGGGCAAGACCTCTACCAAGGATTTGCTGGCCACCATCTTCCGCGCCGAGGGCGAAACCGTCGCCCCGCCCGGCTCCTTCAATAACGAGGTGGGCCTTCCCTATACCGCCCTGCGCTGCGATGAGCATACGCGCTTCCTCGTGGCGGAGATGTCCGCACGCGGGATTGGCCATATTCGCCACTTGACCGAAATTACGGCCCCTACGGTAGGCGTGGTGCTCAACGTAGGCACCGCCCACCTGGGTGAGTTTGGCTCGCGCGAAAATATCGCTCAAGCAAAGGGCGAGCTCATTGAAGCCCTGCCCTCCGCAGCAGACGGCGGGGTAGCGGTGCTGAATGCGGACGATCCCTTCGTGGCTTCTATGGCACCGCGCACGCAGGCCAAGGTGGTATTTTATTCCGCCAATCGCCCACAAGCCGCGGATGCGCAGTACTACGCAACAGACATCGAGCTTGATGATGTCGCCCGCCCGTCCTTTACCTTCCACGCCCCCGGCGTCGCGCCAATGGACATTAAGCTGCAGGTCTTTGGCAAGCACCAGGTCTCCAACGCCCTGGCCGCGGCCGCAGCGGCCATCGAATCGGGCGTGGAACCCACGGTTGTCGCGCGGGCGCTCAGCGGGCACCAGACGAGCTCGGCGCACCGCATGGACGTGCGCACCCGCCGCGATGGCGTCACCGTCATCGATGACTCCTATAATGCCAACCCAGATTCGATGCACGCGGCGATCGCCGCCTTGGCCTATACCTCCGCGGCCCGACCGGATGCCCGCTCCATCGCGGTGCTCGGTGAGATGGGCGAGCTTGGCGGCGAGGCCGTCGAAGCCCACCGCATCCTAGGATCAGTGCTCTCGAAGTACCACGTGGATCATCTCGTCGCGGTAGGAGAAGGTGCCCATACCGTCGCCATGGTGGATGCCGCGCACGCGCACGGCATCCAGACTGAACTTTGCCCCGATATCGAGGCCGCGACCGCGGCCGTGGAAAATATCTTGCGGGTAGCCCCTGCTGGGGTGGAGGACTGGTCCGCGCGCGCGGCCAAGGACGTCGTCCTCGTGAAATCCTCGAATGCCCAGCGCCTGTGGCGCGTGGCAGAACAGCTCAATCGCCGTTAGTCCCTATCTCAAGGAGAAAGATCTCTAGCAATGACTCAGATCATTATCGCGGGCGTCGTTAGTTTCCTCGTCGCGATTTTTACCACCCCAGTTTTGGTTCGGTATTTTTCTGGCGTCGGAAAAGGCCAAGAAATCCGCGAAGACGGCCCGCAGCTCCACCTGCGCAAGCGGGGCACCCCGACGATGGGCGGACTGGCGATCCTGCTGGCTATCACCGTGGCCTACCTCATCGTGGGAATCTATGCCCGCGCGACAGGCAACGGTGGATTTAGCCCCTCTGGGCTATTGGTCTACTTCTTGACCATGGGACTCGGCGGACTAGGTTTTGCCGATGACTTCATCAAGCTGTTTAAAAAGCGCAACCTCGGTCTTAATAAAACAGCCAAGCTGGTAGGCCAACTGGCCATCGCGCTCATCTTCGGCATCCTCGCCCTACAATTCCCGGATGCCAATGGGCTGACCCCCGCCTCGACTAAGCTGTCCTTCGTCCGCGATTTCGACACCTTCGATATCGCCGTCGGCGGCGCCGTTATTGGCACGATCATCTTCTTGGTCTTTTTGTACCTGCTCATCGCTGCGTGGTCGAATGCGGTCAACCTGACCGATGGGCTGGACGGCCTCGCCGCCGGTACCACCGCCATGGTGATGGGGGCCTATACGCTCATTAGCTTCTGGCAGTTCCGCAACTCGTGCTCGATTTCCCCGGCCGCCGGCTGCTACGAGGTCCGCGATCCCTTGGATCTCGCAGTGCTCGCAGCCGCGGGCCTGGGCGGCTGCCTCGGCTTCCTGTGGTGGAATGCCGCACCGGCGAAGATCTTCATGGGCGATACCGGCTCGCTCGCGCTCGGCGGCCTCGTCGCCGGCCTTTCTGTGACCACCCGCACCGAGCTGCTGATGATCGTCATCGGCGCCATCTTCGTCATTGAAACGGTCTCCGTGGTCATCCAGATCGTCGTCTTCCGCACGACGGGCAAGCGCTTTTTCCGCATGGCGCCCATCCACCACCACTTCGAAAACGGCGGCTGGGCCGAAACCGCGGTTGTCACGCGTTTCTGGCTATTAAGCGCGATGGCCGCGATGGCGGGCATCTGCATCTTCTACGGCGATTGGCTCTCTGCAGTCAGCTTTGGAAACCTGCAATAAATCTTTGGCACTAGATATTTAAGGATTGAGGCACTCATCATGGCTGAGCTACCACCTTTTCTGCGCGGGCGCGTCCTCGTCGCAGGAGCCGGCGTCTCTGGCCGCGGGTGCGTGGCGATGCTCGCGCGCCTCGGCGTGGATACCACCGTCGCCGATTCCAACGCCGCGGCCCTAGCGAGCCTGGCGGAAGATTTCGGCGTAGCGACGGTATCAACCGACGCCCCAGCACCGGGTGAGTATGACCTAGTGGTGACCTCGCCGGGATGGCGGCCCGATTCCGCCCTCTTAGATTCCTTCCAGGCCGCCGGCGTGGAGGTCATCGGCGATGTCGAGCTGGCCTACCGACTCGACCGCACCGAGGTCTTCGGTCCACAGCGCACCTGGCTCGTTGTTACCGGCACGAACGGCAAGACCACCACCACGGGAATGCTGACCAAAATCATGCAGGCCGATACCGCCCGCAGCGGGCTGCGCGCCCAAGCCGTGGGCAATATAGGCGTCTCGCTTTTTGATGCCTTGAGCGCCACCCCGCGGGTCGACATCCTGTGCGCCGAGCTTTCGTCCTTCCAATTGCACTGGTCCAGCGAGCTTCGCCCAGATGTCGGCGTGCTGCTCAACGTGGCCGAAGACCACTTGGATTGGCACGGTTCCTTTGACGCTTATGCCCGCGCCAAGGCCAAGGCATTGCACGGCACGCGCGCCGTGGTGGGCAAGGACGATGCCGCGGCGGGCCGCTACGCCGAGGGGATCGACGGCGTGTATGGCTTTACCGCCGGCGAGCCAGCAGCCGGTGAGGTCGGCGTGAGCGCCGGGCGCTTGATATCCAGGCTGGACGGCGAGGACGCCATAGATCTCGCCTCCGCCGAGGGCATCGAGCCGGCAGGCCTTGCGGGAGTCCTCGACGCGGCGGCGGCCGCGAGCGTGGCCCATTTGGCAGGCGCCAGCCCCGACGCCATACAGGAAGGCCTGGCCGCCTACGCGGTGGCTGGTCACCGCGGCGCAGTGGTGCACGAGCACGGCGGGATTTCCTATATCGATAATTCCAAGGCCACCAACCCGCATGCCGCCGATGCCGCCTTAGAAGGCTTTGATTCGGTGGTCTGGGTCGCCGGCGGCCAGCTCAAGGGAGCGGACGTGGATGAGCTCATCGCCACCCACGCCGCGCGGTTGAAGGCGGCGGTGCTGGTGGGCATCGACAAGAGCATCATCGCCGAGGCGCTGGCCCGCCGCGCCCCGCAAACCCCGGTTGAGCTCATCGAGGCCACAGACCCACAGGTAGCGATGAACGCTGCAGTGCGCACCGCCGTGCAACACGCCGAAGCGGGCGATACCGTCCTCTTGGCACCGGCTGCGGCATCGTTGGATATGTACACCGGAATGGCCCAACGCGGCGACCTTTTTGCCGCGGCGGCGCGGGATATCGCCCGCGCGCATTAGACCTTTTTCAATCTAGGAGACTTCATGACGGCCACCTCCCCGCAGCGCCCCCGCGCAAAGAGCATGCGCGAGCGCATTCGTGATGTGCGCGAACAAGCCCGCCAGCAAGCCGGGCTAGATTATCAGCTGCTGCGCCTGATTATCTTCTCGCTCATTGGTATTGGCGTGGTCATGGTCTTTTCCTCGTCCATGGCTACGTCGCTGACAGAAGATGGTGGCGTGTGGAATCAGGCGCTGCGGCAAACCGCGATGGTTATTATCGGCTTGGGTGCATTCTGGCTCGGCCTCAAAGTTTCCCCGCACACGCTGCGCAAATTTATCCCGTGGCTATTGGCCCTTTCCATTTTGCTGCTCATCGCGGTGCTCATCCCCGGCATCGGTACCGGCCGCGAGGAGGTGGGCTCCCAGTCGTGGATCTACATTGGCCCGATTTCCCTGCAGCCCTCCGAGCTGGCGCGCATCACGGTGGGCATGTTCGGTGCCTCGGTGCTCGCGGATAAGGAACACCATTCCCTCAAGCTTTCTGACCCGTTCATGATGTACTCGCTCATCGCGGGCCTCATGTTCCTGCTCATCGTGGGGCAGGGAGACCTGGGCATGGCCTTGTCCTTTGCCCTCGTCGTGGTCTTCACCCTCTTTTTCGCTGGCGTCAACAGGCGCGTGCCCATCATCATCGGCATCCTGTGTGCGCTGGGCCTGGTCGCCGTCTTCCTCATCGGTGGCTTCCGTTCCCACCGTTTCCACACCTATTTCGATGCCCTCTTTGGCAATATCTCCGATACCCAGGGCACGGGTTTCCAGTCTTACCAGGGCTTTCTCTCGCTTGCCGATGGCGGCTTCTGGGGCGTTGGCCTCGGCCAATCCCGCGCCAAGTGGTTCTACCTGCCAGAAGCCAAGAATGACTTCATCTTCGCCATCGTGGGCGAGGAGCTCGGCCTGTGGGGCGGCGCGCTGGTGATCCTCCTCTTCGCCGCTTTGGGCTACGTGGGGCTGCGCACCGCCACCCGCGCGCAGAACCAGTACCAATCCCTGCTGGCCGCCACGTTAACCATCGGCGTGGTGACCCAGGCGTTTATCAATATCGCCTACGTCGTCGGCTTGCTGCCGGTGACCGGTATTCAGCTGCCGATGATTTCTGCGGGTGGTACGGCTGCGATTATCACGATTGGCTCGATGGGCATTTTGTGCAACGTCGCGCGCCACGAGCCGATGCAGATTTCTGCCATGCAGAACTTTGGGCGCCCGCTATTTGATCGCCTCTTTTTCATCGGTGAGCCGCAGCCGCCGACGGCGAGGAAGCAGAAAAAGCGGGGCCGGCACGCCCAGCCGCAGGAGACCCGTCCGCGGGTGCGCGACGAGCGCTACGGCCGGCCGGTGACCGGAAGTGGGCGGAGGTATCCGCGCGCCGAGCACCGCCCGAGGCGGTAGGCGCTGGTAGCCTTTAGGCTATGAATTCCACGCCATTTTCCGTCGTCCTTGCAGGTGGCGGCACTGCAGGACATATTGAGCCCGCCCTTGCCGTCGGTGAAGCTTTACGCGAGCGCTACGGCGCTCGGATTACCGCATTAGGGACCGAAAAGGGGCTGGAAAGCGATATTATTCCCGCCCGCGGCGTGGACCTGCGCCTGATTACCCCCGTGCCGATTCCCCGCAAAGTGAGCACCAACCTGGCCAAGCTGCCCGTCAAGCTCGCACGCTCTGTCCGCCAGGCGCGGAAGGTCTTAAAGGATGTGGAGGCCGATGTCGTCTTCGGCACCGGCGGATACGTCTCTGGGCCCGCCTATATAGCGGCGAAGACCTTAGGTATTCCGTTTTACGTCCTCGAGACCAATGCCTTGGCAGGCATGGCCAATAAGCTGGGCGTGAAGCTCGGCGGCATCGGCCTTAATGCCCACGCCAATTCCGGCATGGAGGGCGAAGTCATCGGCATCCCAGTGCGCCCCAGCCTGGCCGCGGCTGCCGGGGATAAGGACGGGAATACCGCTGCGGATGCCCGCACGAAGTGGGATTTAGCGCAGCTGCCCACCATCCTCATTACCGGCGGCTCCCAAGGAGCGGCCAGCATCAACGGCGCCGTAGCGGGCGCAGCGGAGGACCTCACTAAGGACTTCCAGCTCCTGCACGCCTATGGCAAGAAAAACGATCCGCCCAAGCCGTACCCCAACTACGCCGCTCTGCCGTATATCGACGACATGGCCGGCGCGCTGGCCGCAGCGGACCTGGTGGTGTGCCGCTCGGGCGCGATGACGGTGGCTGAGGTCTCTGCCGCGGGCCTTCCCGCCATCTACGTCCCGCTGCCGCACGGCAACGGCGAACAGGCTTTGAATTCGCGCGAAATGGTAGAGGCCGGCGCTGCGGTGCAGATTCCCGATGCCGAATTGGGCGCCGATCGCCTCATCGAAGAGGTCCGCGCCATTCTTGATGATCCAGAGCGCCTGAAATCCATGACGCAGGCTGCCGCCCAATCCACGGCGGGGGATGCGGCGAATATCATCGCTGACCGCATCGCCACCCGCTTGCAGGACGCAGAATTGCAGGCCGGAAAGAAGGATAAGTAAATGACCGATCCCGCACAGTACGATCTCAGCCGCGTCCACCTCATTGGCATCGGTGGTTCCGGGATGTCGGGTCTTGCCCGCATCCTCGCCGCACGCGGCGCCGTCGTTACCGGCTCCGATGTGAAGGACTCCACCCCGGTGGAGGTATTGCGTTCCATGGGCGCCAAGGTAGCCATCGGCCACGCTGCGGACAACCTCAAGCTTTCCGGCGAGCTGCCCACCACCGTCGTCACCTCCTTCGCGGCGATTCCGCAAGATAACCCGGAGCTCGTCGCCGCGCGGGAGAATAATATTCCGCTCATTCGCCGCTCGGATCTGCTCGCCGCGCTGATGGAGGGCCACACCCAGGTGCTGCTGGCGGGCACGCACGGCAAGACCTCGACGACCTCGATGGCCGTGAGCGCCATGCAGCACGCGGGCCTGGATCCCTCCTTTGCCATCGGCGGCCAGCTCAACCGCGCCGGCACCAACGCGCATGGCGGCACCGGCGAGGCCTTCGTTGCCGAGGCCGATGAGTCCGATGCCTCGCTCTTGCGCTATAGCCCCGATATCGCCGTCATCACCAACGCGGAGCCGGACCACCTTGACTATTTCCACTCCGCGGACGCCTACTTCAAGGTCTTTGCGGACTTCGCGGACCTGGTCACCCCGGATACCGGCTACCTCGTTGTGTGCGCGGAGGACGAGCACGCGGCTGAGATCGGTGAGCAGGCGCTCAGCCGCGGCATCAACGTCATCGGCTATGGCGGCGCAGAGAAGGCCCGCACCACCTCCGTTCCGCTCGCCGCGACGCTGACCGCGGAGGAGACCACCGCCGCTGGTATGGCGTGTACCGTGCAGCTGTCCCTGCCCGGCGTGGAGGAATCCGTGAGCTACCAGCTGCAGATTCCCGGCCACCACATGGTGCTCAACTCCATGGCGGCGCTAATCGCCGGCGTGCTATCGGGCGGCGATCCCAGCACCATCGCGGAGGGCCTTGCGGATTTCAGCGGCGTGCGCCGCCGCTTTGAGTACCGGGACAGCGTGGACTGGCAGGGCGGCAGCGTCCGTGTCTTCGACGATTATGCCCACCATCCCACCGAGGTCGCCGCGGTGCTGCGGGCCGCGCGCGCCAAGGTCGCTGCCGAAGGCAATGGCGGGCGCGTCATCGCCTGCTTCCAGCCGCACCTGTACTCGCGCACCATGGAATTCGACGCCGAGTTCGCGCGGGCGCTTGCGCTTGCCGATGCCGCCGTTGTACTCGACATCTACGGCGCCCGCGAGCAACCCGTGGAAGGTATTACCTCCCGCATCATCACCAATAAGATGCCGGAAGAGATGGAGGTTATCTTTGAGCCAGACTTTTCCGCAGCGGCCAAGGACGTGGTCTCCATCGCACAGCCGGGCGATATCATCTTGACCATTGGCGCCGGTTCCATCACCCTAGTGGCCGCGGAAATCCTCGATGAATTGCGGGCCCACTAGTGCGGGTGTCGAAGAAGCTCATTTTCAGCATCATTGGCGGCCTGCTCGCCCTCGTGCTGCTGGTGGGCATTGTTGTGTGGGCGGTGCCCATTTTTAAGGTAAAAAACTTTGAGGTGGAAGGCGTGCACCAGCTTGATGCCGCCCAGGTACAGGAGGCCGCAGGCGTGCCCGAGGGCGAAAACCTCTTGCAGGTGGACGCGCACGAGGCCGCTAGCGGCGTTGCGAGCCTGGACTGGGCGGATTCGGTGACGGTTTCGCGCGACCTGCCATCGACCTTGACCATTTCCGTCACGGAGCACAAGCCCGTCGCCTTCGTGAAGCGAGATGACACCACCTACCTCATCGATGACAAGGGCGAGGAATTTACCTCCGCCGAGCCGCCCGAAGGCGCGGTGGAGCTTACCGGGGACATCGACAGTGGCTCTACCGAGGCCCAAGACGCGGTATCTGCCATTGCCGCGCTTTCCGATGACGTGCGCCACCAAGTTGCCACCCTCGAAGTCACCGATTCTTATTCCTTGCAGTTCACCACCAAGGATGATCGCCGCATCTTCTGGGGAGCCAGCGATAAAAATAACGATGATAAGGCCCGCGCCTTCGCCACCGTGCTGAAGATGGAGGGGCAAGAATGGAATATTTCTAACCCCGAACTGGTCACTACCCGCGGATAGGGTAGATACCTCGGTGGAGGCCTCGATAGACCCGAAAAATTCCCTGCGCGCCGCGCCCCAAGCGTATGCGCTGCAGGGTCGTTTATTTTCTCTTTTAGGTGGTGTCAATGGTGCGGAAGTGGCGGACAAAACCGCAGGCCAGCAACCCTAAAGTGGTACTTGAGAGTCCCGACACGCGTAAAATGAGCATGAAAATTACAGGTGTGTCGTTAAAGATGGAGGGGAACGCGATTCACGCTCGTGAAGCGCATACAATCCTCGTTTAATGCACGTGCAGACTTAAAGTAGCGAAAGGTGAGACCTGCTCACATGATCTCTTCCAACAACAATCTCGCGGATATCAAGGTCGTCGGCGTCGGCGGTGGCGGCGTCAACGCCGTGAACCGCATGATCGAAGAAGGCCTGAAGGGCGTCCAATTCGTCGCCATAAACACCGACTCCCAGGCGCTGATTTTCTCCGATGCCGATACCAAGCTCGACATCGGCCGCGAGGCCACCCGCGGATTGGGCGCAGGTGCTAACCCTGAGGTGGGCAAGACCTCCGCGGAAGACCACAAGTCCGAAATCGAGGACGCCCTCCAGGGCTCCGATATGGTCTTCGTTACCGCCGGCGAGGGCGGCGGCACCGGTACAGGTGCCGCACCCGTAGTCGCTTCCATCGCGAAGAAGATGGGCGCGCTGACAGTGGGCGTTGTCACCCGCCCCTTCAAGTTCGAGGGCGCGCGCCGTACCCGCCAGGCCATGGCCGGCATCGAGGAGCTGCGCGAGGTTTGCGATACCCTCATCGTTATTCCAAATGACCGCCTGATGCAGCTCGGTGGGGAAGAGCTTTCCATCGTGGAAGCCTTCCGCGCGGCCGATGAGGTTCTGCACAATGGTGTCCAGGGTATTACCAACCTGATCACCATCCCGGGCATGATCAACGTCGACTTTGCTGACGTTCGCTCCGTCATGTCTGACGCCGGTTCCGCGCTGATGGGCATCGGCTCCGCACGGGGCGATAACCGCGCCATGACCGCCGCCGAGCAGGCCATCAACTCGCCGCTATTGGAATCCACGATGGAAGGCGCCAAGGGCGTGCTGCTTTCCATCGCCGGCGGCTCCGACCTGGGCCTGCACGAGGTCAATTCCGCGGCCTCCATGGTCGAAGAACGCGCCGATGAAGACGTCAACCTCATCTTCGGCACCATCATTGATGACACCTTGGGCGATGAAATCCGCATCACCATCATCGCCACCGGTTTCGACGCCGAGGCCAATGCCGCCCAGGCAGCATCGGGTAAGCGCGCCTCCGAGCAGCGCAAGCCCGGCTCGCTCTTTGATAACCGCGACCGCGAGTCCGGAAACTCCGCCACCCCGGCGCCCGCGCAGCCCGCCGCCGATGACTACGCACCGCGCCACTCCTATGAGCCGCGCGCCGGCCAGGGTGGCGTGGAGGATCGCCGCGCTGATGAGCGCCGCGTAGACGATCGTCGTTACGATGACCGTCGCGTGGAAGAACGCCGCCCCGAGGAGCGCCGCAGTGAGTCTGGCGGCCTGTTCACCAACTCCGATCGCTTCCGCGAGGAGCGTCGCGAAGACTACCGCCTGTCCCGGCCAAGCCAGCGCCGCGATGATGATGGCGACGACGATCTCGATGTGCCGTCCTTCATGCGCTAAGCGCAAACCGCTACGCTGGTGTGCATGCCAGTAAACGAGGAACATCGCACCAGCCGCCCCGTCCGCATGGTTTTTACCAGCCGTGCAGGCGGGGCGTCTGCATATCCCTATGAGTCTTTTAATCTTGGCGGCCACGTCGGCGACGATCCCGCCAACGTGGCGGCTAACCGCGAGCGCCTCTTGCGCGTTACCGGGCTCGAGAACATCGTGTGGATGGAACAGCTGCACACCAATACGGTCACCGTCATCGATGGCCCGCAAGAGTCCCCGGTGCCAGCAACAGATGCGATTGTGACCACGCAGCGCCGGCTTGGCCTTGGTGTTCTCGTCGCGGATTGCACGCCCGTGCTGCTTGTCGATGTCCCCGCCGGCGTCATCGCCGCCATCCACGCCGGCCGGCTCGGTGCCCGCAACGGCATCGTGGTCAATACCGTGCGCGAGATGCAGAAACTTGGCGCCCAACCGGAGAGAATCCAGGCGGTCATGGGGCCTGCCGCATCCGGGAAAAACTACGAGGTGCCGGAAGACATGGCCAACGATGTCGAACGGCGCCTTCCCGGTTCGAAATGTAGGACCGAAAAGGGGACGTGGGGCATCGACGTGCGCGCGGGGCTTATCCGCCAATTGATGGGCCTGGGTATTACTAATATCGATTCGGATCCGCGCTGCACCATTGAGGACACGGATTTCTTTTCTTATCGCCGCGAAGGAACCACGGGCCGCCAGGCCGGTGTGATTTGGTTGGAGGCTAATCATGAGTAACCGGAAACAAGAACTGGCAGATAATCTCGCCGCAACGAGGGAACACATCAGCGCCATTGCAGCTGAGCATGACCGACCGGCACCGCAGCTATTGGTCGTGACCAAATTCCATCCCGCAGAGGATATTGCCCTTCTAGCGGAGCTCGGGGTAGAGGATGTGGCGGAAAACCGCGAGCAAGAAGCCCGGGCAAAGGCGCAGGAGCTAGACCAGCTGCGCTTCCACATGATTGGCCAGATTCAAACCAAGAAGGCCAACCACGTCGCGCGGTGGGCCGCCAGCGTGCATTCGGTGGATTCGGTGAAGCTGGCCAATGCGCTGGACCGCGGCGTGAGCCTCGCACACGAGCGCGGCGAGCGAGACACTAACCTTCCGGTCTTTATCCAGGTTTCTGCCGATGGCGATACCTCCCGCGGGGGAGTAATCCGCGAGGAATTGGATGAGGTGATCGAGTCCGTCGAGGCGGCGGAGCACCTAGAATTCGCCGGGCTCATGGTGGTTCCTCCTCTCGATGCCGATGCGCGGGAAGTATTTTCCACGGTGCGCGCAGACGTGGATCGCCTGTCCGAACGCCTTGGCCGGCAGCTCAAACTATCGGCCGGGATGAGTGCAGATATGGATGCGGCGATTGCTGCGGGCACCGATATTGTGCGTGTCGGAACCAGCATCATGGGAAAGCGCCCAGTAGGTTAAAAATATCGCAAAAGCGCATTTCACAGCGTAAATCACATGAGTCACATCATTCACATTTGCGCGCTTGAACTTGAACAAATTTAGGTCAGAGGGAGACCCAAAAATGTCATTCATTGATAGGACGAAGAATTTCTTCGGGCTTGGTCCGATGGATTTCGAAGAAGACGACGCCTACTACAACGACGAGCCGCGCTACGCGGGCAACGGAGCTGCCACTTCTGCGGCCTACGCCCCGCGCCGCGCCCCGCAGGCCTATGAGCCGGCCCCAGCGCCAGCGCCCGTCGAGGAAAAGTTCGTTCCGACTATCGTGGCAATCTCCCTGACCTCGTTCAACGATGCCGCCAAGGTGGGCGAGCCCTTCCGCGATGGCGATGCAGTGGTCTTTGAGCTTACCGATGCCGAGCGCGGCACCGCCAAGCGCTTCATCGACTTCGCCGCAGGCCTCTGCTTCGGCTTGGAAGGCCGCATGCTCAACCTGTCGAAGGGCATGGACACCCAGCGCAAGGTATTCGCCGTCGTGCCGAAGTCCGCTGATATCGCTAAACCTGAACTGGAGCGCGCCGCCGGTCTGCGCTAGGAGCGCGGGCTAGGCACGACGACGCACATCCCATTAACCCCCGTACGGCGCGCAATGCGCATGTGCGGGGGACTATTCGATAGGCTGAGTAATCGTGACTGACATTGGAATTATCCTCATCTTTCTGGTGAGGGTTTATACATGGGTACTGATCGCCCGGATTATTATCGAGATGATCCAATCCTTCTCGCGGCAATTCAATCCCCCGCGCTGGTTCATGATCATCGCTGAACCCCTTTTCGCCATCACGGACCCACCGGTCAAAGCGCTGCGCCGGGTTATTCCGCCGCTGCAGATGGGTGGAATCGCCCTGGATGTTTCCGTCCTGGTGCTATTTTTCATCCTGTCGTTCCTGACGATTTTCCTGCAAGCTATTTTCTTGTAGGACAACCCCGCATCACCCCGTAACCTGTGGTAGACATTGAGAGTCAGCGTTACGTCCATTATTGTGGACTTTCGGTTACAATAAAATGCGATAACCCGTATCATGAACCACATATAACTTTGTGGGGAAGGTTTAGATAAACTGGAACCGCAGCTCCTAAGGCCCTGGAACCTCCGGGGTTGTATCAACTCGAAGGGGAAGACAAGTCATGCCACTGTCACCAGCTGATGTACACAACGTCGCGTTCAGCAAGCCGCCGATTGGCAAGCGTGGCTACAACGAGGATGAGGTAGATCAGTTCCTCGACCTCGTTGAGGATGCCCTTGCCCAATTGCAGGATGAAAATGAAGACCTGCAGGCGCAGGTGAGCGATCTTAGCTCTGGGGCCAAGGCCAGCGGAGCAGGGGTTGGTGCCGCAGCTGCCGCAACCTCTGGCGCAGATGAACAAGCTCTGCGCAAGGAGATTGAGGCTAAGCTGCGTGCTGAGTATGAAACCAAGTTGGCAGATTCCAAGTCCGAGGTTTCTCGCGCCAAGGAAGAAACCAAGAAGGCCCAGGAGCAGGTCAAGGCCGCTCAGGCCGAGGCTGCAAAGGCCAAGGAAAGCGGTGCCGATGCCCCCGCGGCCGGCGCCACCGCCGCCGCTAATACCGCCGAGCTTAAGGCAGCTCGCGACGAGGCCGCGAAGGCTAAGAAGGAAGCTGAAGAGGCTCGCGCAGAGGCTAAGCAGGCCAAGGAGAAGCTGGAGTCTTCCCAGCGCGAGAATGAGAGCCTGAAGAAGTCCGCTTCTGCCGCTGGCTCCTCGAACTCGACCGCCTCCACCGCCGCAGCGGCCGCCGCAGGTGCTGGTACAGCACAGGGCGCAGACGGCCTGGCTACCCCTGATACCCACATGCAGGCAGCGCGTGTGTTGGGCTTGGCCCAGGAGATGGCGGATCGCCTGACCTCTGAGGCTCGCGCCGAGTCTGAGTCCATGCTGTCCGAGGCCCGCACGGCCGCAGAAAAGCAGCTTTCTGATGCCGACTCTCGTTCTAAGGCACAGCTTGCCGAGGCGCAGAAGAAGTACGACGCTCAGGTGCAGGATGCAGAAACCCGCTCCAAGAAGCTGGTTTCTGAGGCAGAGTCCAAGGCTCAGCAGACCGAGTCCGATGCTTCCTCCCGCGCCGAGGCACAGATTCGCCAGGCAGAGGAGAAGGCCGCATCGCTGCAGGCCGATGCCGAGAAGAAGCACACCGAAGTGATGAACACGGTCAAGCAGCAGCAGACCGCTTTGGAGGCACGCATCTCCGAGCTGCGCACCTTCGAGCGCGAGTACCGCACCCGCTTGAAGACCCTCCTCGAGTCCCAGCTGGAAGAGCTCGAGACCCGCGGAACCGCCGCACCAAACGGCGATGCCGGCAAGAACTAAGTAGCCGGTTGGCAGTAACTAAGCCAAAATAGTTACCCGTAGCGCCCACGCCTCTAGGGGAGTGGGCGCTATTGTGGTTTTATCCACCTCGCTATGATTGTTCCCATAGCTACTTTTAACCCCTCTGAGAGGAACTGACATGCTCGTCGCTGCCCTTGTCCTTGCCCTTGTGGCCTTCGTGGCTTTGGTGACGTATGTCTTAAATACCGCCGATTGGGCGTTGTACCTCGTCTTTATCGCAGCGGGCTCCGGCATCGTGTTGTTTATTATCGATTGGGCGCGCAAGTACCGTGCGGATAATAATGCCCTTGAAGAAGACTTGTCCCAAGGCTGGAAGCAGAACTAGGGCTCCTCATTGCTCAAATCTGTCTAGGGCCGCTTAGTTTCGGTGTGGTTTGGTTGATTCGGTCGAAGTGAGCGGCCAGAAAGAATCTCCATGCATTTACGGCATGCCAAAGTAGGCGCACGCCTGCGCCTTAACTGGCTGGGGGCCAAGCGCCGTTTCCAGGCGCCCTAAACGCACCACCCGTGATCATTCGCAACATCTGAGGATTAAAGGATCGCGGTTTCCTCGGATCCGGCCTCGGACTCCCCTTTGGTTTCCCTGGCGGGTCCCAGCCGGAATTCCAGGCGGGAAGCCGTCACGAGGTCCCGGATAACTTCTGTCTAATCCGGGGGTTCCCACCGGATGGTCCCATTCCTGCGGACGAGGTGTCCGCGCAGTGGTGGGGCATTGGGGTCATCGTCGTTGACCCCGTTGTGGTAGGCGCAGGCTGTGGATAAGTTACCTATGTTGGTCAATCCACCGTGCAACCACGGCTCCATATGATGAATCTGACATTCGTCAGCGGGCTTATTGCACCGCGGCCACGGGCAGATTGGGTTTTCTGCCGCGGCCATCAGGCGTTGTTTCGCATTGGCGAAGCGCTCCGTGCGGTACAGGTTCACCGCTCCCTCATAGGGACTAATGAGGGTAATCAGCCCGCGTTCCTTCAGCGCGCGCTCGAGGTACTCGGCGCCGGTAAGAGTAGCGCCATTGGTCATTTGGAGCTGGATTTCCTCGCCATCGCCGTTGATGATGCGCACGTAGTCATCCAGGTTGACCAGGACGTTGGTCATCACCGTGGTCTTTACGGCGGAGCCGCCGCCGAAAAAGGTCTGTTCCACCGCCTCTAGCGGTTTCTTGTCGCTCTCTTTTAGCGCGGCATGAAGATCCGCAATAAGCGAGGAACGCGCATCGATGGCCAGGGTCCACGGCGCGTTCTTGCGGCGAATGATGCGCACCCCAGGCTTAACCTTCTTCTTTTTCGCAGGTAGCTTAGATTTTGCCAGTTTTTCTAGGTCCCCGGTGCTTGCGTTGGTGGTGCAGAGCTGCTCGCGGAGAAGCCAGGCATCGAAAAGCGTGGGCATCTTGCGGGCATACTTTTCGATGATGGACAACGCCACAATGGAATGGCCATTGCGCCGGGCACCGTCCATGGCGCGCCGGCGCCGGCCGGTGAATTTGGTGTTTCCGCAATAAGCCTCTTTGAGCAGGATAAGCTCCCGTGCCGTGTGCTCCGGCGCACCATGCGCCCGCAGATCGTCCTCAGACAGGCCAGCGCACCCGGCGACGATATCCATCCCCGGGGTCATAGCTGCTAAGTAATTCTCGAGCGCGGTCATGCTTCATAATCTATGGCCGCGCGCAACCGCGTACAACAGGAAAATTTCTACCTGTGGATAACTTTTGTGCACAGCGTTCGTGTGGCGCTATACTGGCGGGCACAAGCGATGATCCGGCCATCACCGGGGGAGCAATTCAGAAGAACGGCCATAAGGCTCAGTAGAACTGAACGGGTGGGACCGTTATCTCCTTCACCGAAACGAAGCGGAGCTTTTAGCTCAAGCAGGGTGGTACCGCGAGCCATTGGCCCGTCCCTGCATCAAGTTATAGCGTGAAGGAAGATAATGGTGAAAAAGATTTACCCCAAGGTCGATATGACCGGCGGCTCGAGCCGTTTCCCGGATATGGAAGAAGAAGTCCAGAAGTACTGGAAGCAGGACGATACGTTCCAGGCTTCTTTGGAAAAGACCAAGGACTGCCCCGAATACATCTTTTATGACGGCCCTCCCTTTGCCAATGGCCTGCCGCACTACGGCCACCTGCTGACCGGTTACGTTAAGGACATCGTGCCGCGTTACCGCACGATGGCCGGAAATTACGTCCCCCGCGTCTTTGGCTGGGATACCCACGGCTTGCCCGCGGAGCTGGAAGCGGAAAAGCAGCTCGGGATCACCGATAAAGCCCAGATCGAGGACATGGGCCTGGACAAGTTCAACGAGTACTGCGCTAAGTCGGTGCTGGAATACACCGATGAGTGGGAAGATTACGTCAACCGCCAGGCGCGCTGGGTGGACTTTGATAATGGCTACAAGACCATGGATATCAACTTCATGGAATCGGTCATGTGGGCCTTCAAGGAGCTGTATGACAAGGGCCTGATCTACAAGGGTTTCCGCGTTTTGCCGTATTCCTGGGCGGAGCACACCTCCTTGTCCAACCAGGAAACGCGCTTGGATGATTCCTATAAGATGCGCCAGGACCCTACATTGACGGTGACCTTCCCAGTCGCGGGCGCTCGCGAGGGTACCGCGGCGGAGAAGATGCTGGCGGATTACCCCGCGCTTGCCGATGCCTCCTTCCTCGCCTGGACCACCACCCCCTGGACCCTGCCGTCCAACGAGGCGCTGGCGGTTCACCCGGAGGTCTCCTATGCACTGTTTAAGGCCACCGACGGCGAATTCGCCGGCCGCACGTTCATCATGGCTGAAAACCTGCTGGGTACCCTGGAAAAGGAGCTGGGTGAGGCGGAGGTGCTGGGCACCTTCACCGGCGCGCAGCTTGAGGGCTTTAAGTACGAGCCGATCTTCGGATTTTTCCCAGACCTGCGCAATGCCTACCAGGTACTGTTGGCGGACTACGTCACCACCGAAGACGGTACGGGTGTTGTCCACCAGTCGCCCGCCTTTGGTGAAGACGATATGAATACCACCAACGAGTACGACATCGAGTTGATGGTCCCAGTGGATGAGGACGGTAAGTTCACCTCCCAGGTGCCGCCGTACGAGGGTCAGCTGGTCTTCGATGCGAATAAGTCCATCATCAAGGACCTCAAGGCCGCTGGGCGAGTGGTGCGCCACGTCACCATCGAGCACTCCTACCCGCACTCTTGGCGCTCGGGCGAGCCGCTTATCTACATGGCGCTGCCCGCATGGTTTGTGAAGGTCACCGAATTCCGCGATCGCATGGTGGAGCTTAACCACAACGAGATCGAGTGGCTGCCGGAGCACATCCGCGATGGCCAATTTGGCAAGTGGCTGGAAGGCGCCCGCGACTGGAATATCTCCCGCACCCGCTACTGGGGCGCGCCCATCCCGGTGTGGATGTCCGATAATGACGAGTACCCGCGCATGGACGTCTACGGTTCTTTGGATGAGCTGGAGAGGGACTTCGGCAAGCGCCCGGAGTCGCTGCACCGCCCGCACATCGATGAGCTGACCCGCCCCAATCCGGATGATCCAACCGGCAAGTCCACGATGCGCCGCGTGCCGGACGTGCTGGACTGCTGGTTCGAGTCCGGCTCCATGCCGTTTGCGCAAAAGCACTACCCGTTTGAAAACAAGGAGTGGTTTGAAACCCACTCGCCGGCGGACTTCATCGTGGAGTACTCCGGGCAAACCCGCGGCTGGTTCTACCTGCTGCACGTGCTGTCTACCGCGCTCTTTGACCGCCCGGCGTTCAAGAAGGTCGTGGCCCACGGCATCGTCTTGGGCAATGACGGGCTCAAGATGTCCAAGTCCAAGGGCAACTACCCGGACGTCAACGAGGTCTTTGACCGCGATGGTTCCGATGCCATGCGTTGGTTCCTGATGTCCTCGCCCATCCTGCGCGGCGGCAACCTTATCGTCACTGAGCAGGGTATCCGCGAGGGCGTGCGCCAGGCGCTGCTTCCCATCTGGAATGCGTATACCTTCCTGCAGCTCTACGCCGAGCAGGAAGCTAAGTTCGATACGAGCTCCACGCACGTGCTCGACCGCTACATCCTGGCCAAGACCCACGATCTTGTGGCCAACGTCGATGCCGCGCTGGCGGGGACCGATATTGCTACCGCCACCGAAGAGGTCCGCCTTTTCGCCGACGTGCTGACCAACTGGTACGTCCGCCGCTCCCGCGATCGCTTCTGGGGCGGCGAGGATGCCAACCCGGAGGCCTTCAATACCCTCTACACCGTGTTGGAGACCACCACGCGCGTGGTTGCCTCGCTGCTTCCGCACGTCGCCGAGGTCATCTACCGCGGCCTGACCGGTGAGCGCTCCGTCCACCTGGCGGACTTCCCGAAGGCCGAGGACTACCCCGCGGATGCGGACCTGGTGTCTGCCATGGACGCCACTCGCGCGGTGGCATCGGCTGCGTCCTCGGTGCGCAAGGCCAATAAGCTACGCAACCGCCTGCCGCTGCCAAAGCTCACCGTTGCCTTCGCGGGCTCGCAGAGCCTGGCGGACTTCGCGGACATCATCCGCGACGAGGTCAACGTCAAAGAGGTTGAGCTTACTGACGATGTCGATTCCGTCGGCACCTTCCAGGTGGTTTGCAACGCCAAGGTTGCCGGCCCGCGCTTGGGTAAGGATGTCCAGCGCGCCATCAAGAACCTCAAGGCGGGCAACTACGAGCGCCGCGGCGATGAGGTCGTGGTTGACTGGGACATCGTCTTGAGCCCTGAGGAATACACCGAGCGCTTGCAGGCGGCGAACCCGGACTCCACGGCCCGCATCGAGGGCCTGGATGGCCTCGTCGTCCTGGATACCGAGGTCACCGAAGAGCTCGAGGCCGAAGGCTGGGCCGCCGATGTTATCCGCGGCCTGCAGGATGCCCGCAAGAACTCCGGTTTCGACGTATCTGACCGTATCTCCGTGGTTCTTGCCGTGTCCGAAGAAAAGAAGGAGTGGGCGCAGCGTCACGCTGACACCATCGCTGGCGAGGTGCTGGCTACGGAGTTCTCCGTGGTCACCGAGCAGCTTGCCGATGCCCACGATATCCTCACCGGAGTCACCGCCACCGTAGCCAAGAACTAAGAGCACACAGGCTAAACGTTAAGCGGCCCGGCCGGATGCTATCTACAGCGTTCGACTGGGCCGCTGCTTTTATCAGGGCTACGCTGCATTTTCCTCTAAGCTCCGGAAGGATAGAAGGAATAAGCGAGTAGACTGGCGGCCGAATTCCCCGACGGGAGGAAGGTAGCCGTGACAGAGAGCGATTCTTTAACGCCCACAGAAATTGTCCGCAGCGGCCGAGGAGTACTCGGCATTGAAGTCGGCTCGACGCGTATTAAAGCGTGCCTCATCGACAGTTCCGGACGGGTCATCGCAACCGGTTCTCATCGCTGGGAAAGCGACTATGTAGATGACCACTGGAGCTACGCACTAGATGAGGTATGGGATGGTCTGCGTGCCGCCTACGCTGATCTGAACGCAGAGGTACTTGAGCTCACTGGGGAAAGGCTCACTCGGCTAGCAGCTATCGGCATATCTGGGATGATGCATGGCTATTTGGCTTTCAATAAGTCCAATGAACAGCTCGTGCCCTTCCGTACTTGGCGCGATACCTATACGGGCGAAGCCGCGAAGAAACTATCGGAACTCTTCGCCGTTAATATCCCAATGCGCTGGTCCGTCGCCCATTTCTATCAGGCATTGCTGGACGGCGAGCCACACGTTGGCGACGTTGATTTTCTGACAACCTTGTCCGGCTATATCCATTGGCAGTTAACGGGTAAGAAAGTTCTCGGCGTGGGGGATGCCTCTGGTATGTTTCCTATTGACCCTCAAACGACGTCCTACGATGAGGCGGCGCTCGCGAAATTCCGCGGAGAAATTGGGCGAGACTTCGCAGAGCTATTGCCCGAGTCCTTGTCTGCGGGCGCGGACGCGGGTGCCCTTGAGCACCCAGAACTTCTGGATCCCAGCGGAGCGCTGCAGGTCGGCGCGGTGGCATGCCCGCCTGAAGGCGATGCTGGAACGGGCATGGTGGCCACGAATACCGTCAGCATCAATACGGGCAACGTGAGCGTGGGTACCTCGATTTTTGCAATGCTTGTTCACCAAAAGCCCTTGAGTAAGTCCTATCCCGAAATTGACCCGGTGACCACGCCGACGGGTCTGCCAGTGTCGATGGTGCACTGTAATAACGGCGCGCAGGAAATTTCGGATTGGATCTCGCTGTTTAGCGATGTAGCAGTGGCGTTCGGCACCAAGAACATTGACCACATCGACGATGTATATACGGCCATTTTGACCGAGGCATTACGCGGTGAACCGGATGCCGGCGGGGTAGTGGTCTATCCCTACCGGGCCGGTGAACCGATTGCGGGTTTGATTGAAGGGCGCCCCATGGTGGCGCGGACACCCGATGCGAATTTCTCCCTTGCTAACCTGATGCGCGCCAACCTGTATAGCGTCTTTGCATCGCTGGCGCTGGGTATGCGCTTGCTGGAGCAGGAAGGTATTTCCGTGGATGTCGTCCAGGCTCATGGTGGGATTTTCCGCACGGTCGGCGTAGCGCAGCGCTTCTTGGCGGCCGCGTTGAAAACACCAGTGGCCGTGGCGCAGTCCGCTAGCGAAGGTGGTGCCTGGGGAATCGCGTTGTTGGCGAACTACATGGGCTCGGATAAAGACTTTGTGGATTACCTCAACGATGAGATCACCAGCAGCGATAATACTGGGCGCGTCCGTCAGCCCGATCCGCGCGATGTGACAGGCTTTGCTGCCTACCTCGAGCGCTTCATAGAGGGACTGCCTATGCAAGAAAGTGCAGTTTCAGCGTTGCCCACCTCCATATCTCAAGAAAAAGGCTAAGTCACCAGGGAAAGGCCCAAAAATGGTTCAGCATTTATCTGAGTATCGCTCAGAAATCCAACAAGCGGTGGCTAAGACCCGCCAGCGCGTCAGCGACCTTCACGCTGAACTGCCGCGGTGGGACCTTGTGTCGTGGACTGCGGGCAATGTCTCTGAACGCATTGTCGTCGATGCCTCCGGTACGCCGAGCACACAGGATCTTTTCGTCATCAAGCCCTCTGGCGTGCGCTACGAGGAGCTAAGCCCAGAATCGATGGTGCTCTGCGACTTAGAAGGTGTGCTTGTCGATGGCACCTATGCTCCCTCCTCGGATACCGCCGCACATGCCTATGTGTATAAACATATCCCGGAGGTCGGCGGAATCGTCCACACCCACTCGAGCTACGCCACAGCGTGGGCCGCCCGCGGGGAAGAGATCCCATGCGTACTTACGATGATGGCCGATGAATTCGGCGGGCCAGTGCCCGTTGGACCCCTTGCGATCATCGGCGATGACTCCATCGGCCGAGGCATCGTGGAGACCTTGCGGGAGTCCCGTTCACCTGCCGTGTTGATGCAAAATCATGGTCCCTTTACCGTCGGTGACGATGCTGAAAATGCCGTGAAAGCAGCCGTGATGGTTGAAGAAGTTGCGCGCACCGTCCACTTAGCCAAGGACCTCGGCGGCCCTAAGCCCATCCCGCAGGACATTATCGATAGTCTCAATGACCGCTATCAGAATGAATACGGGCAATAAGGTTTCCGGTTGATATTTATTTATCCGTAATGAATATCTTGATGTGCTCTGGGCTCTTCATAGCCTCGAGCGCTTCTTCGTAGCGGTCAACTGGGAAAGTACCGGTGACTAGGCCATCGAGCTTGTCATAAAGATGAGCCATCCGCTCGGCCGCAGCGGGGTACATATTAGCCAGGGACTGGGCACCGATGAGCGAGATTTCCTTTTCGAATAGGTCGAGCGGGCGGAAATCTATCGTGGCATCCGGAGAAGGCACACCCATCTGGATTAAGCGGCCGCGCTTGCCGAGGATACGGATGGCATCAGCAATAGCACCTGCATTGCCGGATGCATCCAAAGTGAGGTCATAGGAATCCCGATCCAAATCCGCAGCTGAGTCCGCTGCTTGGACGGCGCCCAGTTTCACAGCTTGTGCGCGCCGGGCAGGGTTGGGCTCAACAACAGAGACGCTTGCTGCGCCCTCATCCAATGCGACGACGAGCGCCACCAAGCCGATGGAACCGGCGCCGAAAATGACCATATCCTGATCTTTCCAATCAGGCGCGAGGTCTAATGCGTGTAAAACACAAGATAGCGGTTCGGTCAGCGGTGCAACATGGTGAGGAATTTCTGTGCAGAGATTGTAGACGAATTTGGCCGGCATGGCGATGAATTCCGCACAGGAACCATCCTGCATAATGCCGGCGGGTGAGATGTGCTCGCACAGATTCGTTGCGTTTTGCTTGCACCAAGTGCACTCGCCACACGTCACGTTGGGGTTAGCGCCAACGTAGTCACCGACGGAAAAATTGGTGACCTCTGCGCCGACCTCCGTGATGTAGCCCGCCATTTCGTGCCCAAGAATGAGTGGGTAGTTGCCGATGACATAGTCACCTCTTACTAAGTGCAGGTCAGTGCCACAGATACCGGTGCCCACCGGTTCGATGATTACCTCGTTGGCTTTTGCGTGGGGAACAGGGACGTCTTGGATTTCAATATCGCCGTGACCAGTGGTAACAACGGCGCGCATGGTATCGGTCATGGGGTATGGCTCCTCTCCGGCGCAGATCGGGGTACGCCGGTACCTGGAATTATCCAGTTGTAGGAGAAAGAACTTAGTTTCGAGGCGTGCTATCTACGCTGTTAAGCGTATCACTTGAACTTGAAGATTTAGGACAAATAAAACGTTTAAGATAGTGATAACTGCATCATAAAATGACTGGCTAAGCCTCACTTCCTCATAGTGAGCCAGGCGAGCGAAGTCTCATCATGCGTAATGCCCAAAAAGTGCGAGGAACATACACTGTAAAGGGTTTTATCATTCAAATGATTTATGTGTGACCTGATTTGCAGGTTGAAAACGCTAAGAGCACGATAAGTATCGTGCTCTATCGCTTTCTGTGGATTGTTCTTTCTCTCTATTGGCACTGATAGTGAAGACGCATTACTGCGCTTATAACCTGAAGTCCTCACTAACGCTTTAAAGGTTTGTATGAAACTCAATAAGCGTATTGTCGCTTCTGCAGCTCTGTCTGAATCTCTCATTGCTCCGGCCGTCGCTCTAGTCGCTGGAGCTGCTGACGGCGGAGCTACCTTTCAAAACTGTGAAACAGGCACTGTTGATCGATCCGAACTCAGGAATGCGGGCGGATTTGCAGTAGTTGAATACCTACAAAAGCACTGCGGCATGCCCCCAGGTGAGATCTAAAAGTTGAGCCCTCAAAGAGCTGAAGGAAGTAGCTTAAGGGCCAAATTATGACGAGTGTAACCCGACTTTCTCTGAGTTGGAATTTGAAGGTATCGAAAAACCAATCTCGCGCCTCCTTCTCCAATTCTTGGCGGATCTGGACACGCCAGATAAGCAGGTAGGCATCGTGCTGCAGGATAATGGGGGCCTTATTGCAGCCGCAAGGGTCTCCTGCGGAGGTTTCGGGTGATGTGAACGGCATCACGGCTGGTGACAAGAAGATCACCGGCAAAGTAGGCCTAAATCCAGGCCAGAAAGTTGAAAGCGCTGCAAATTTCTAGGTAAGGACCCAGTGAAGACTATTGTAGGACCGTTGCAAGGTGATGAGACGCAGGACATCCCATTTCAGATTGGCGTTTCAGAAGGCGTTAACTAAAGACCAGTGATGAGCTATTCGTCATCGCAGTGCCAAACTTTTCAGTCTTCAAGACTGGGAAAGGAAACGGCAAAGTCGTTGTTGTGAAGGCCACCGGTTGGGCCCAAGAACAAAATCCTGACAATGCCAAGGACTCTAATGCGCCTGAGGTGTCGCCGCAGCCTGAGTCCCCAAGACAGCTGACCGAAACTGAGGGTAATGAGCCTTCGGATGAGTCGTCTGAGGTTGAGCAGTCCGAGTCTGCGGGTAAGCCGACCTAGGAACCGAAGCCAGGAGACACTCCGGGCAACGGCACTGGCGACAAACTGACAAAGCCGTCGGTTACGAGCAACCATGGTGCTTCTGATGGCGTAGAAAGCGGCTCTAAATCTGGCAGGGTTTTTGGCGTAATTGATGGCCTTGGTGGCTTGGTTGCTCTGGTTGTAGGTGCTGCCCACTGAATGAACCAGAATCATGATGTTGCTCACTTGCTGCAGCCACTCCGTGACTTTTTGGCACCGCTCAACATCAAGTTCTACTCGCGCCCGGTAGTACGGAATTGTGCGGCAGAAATTTCCATTGCTTTTCGGTGTAGAGACGGAAACCGCAGCCCTCCTTTCGGAGGTACTCCGGTTCCTCTTGGTTAAGAGGGGTAGAGGAGTGGGCTTTGGTTGTTTTGCTTCAGTCTCGTGCTACCTCATGTATCCCGTGACCGCCTCCCTATTGAGCGGGGCTCGCTACTGGTAATCGTTTCGCTGCACTACAGGTGCAGCTATTAAGTGATCTCGCACACTCTTTGGCGGAGGTACTATTGGATAGAAAACCAATATGGTTTACTAATCCTGCGTTTAAAAACGTAAATAGCACGATAAAAGTCGTGCAATCCGACTGACTACGGGGTTCGCTTGTGCCTTCGAATTATTGAAAGCGCGACTTTGTAAATAGAACCCGTAGCTTGTAGTTCCCCTTGGAAGGTTCGTATGAAACTCAATAAGCGTGTTCTCGCTTCTGCAGCTATCTCTGCATCTCTCGTGGCTACCGCAGTTACCCCAGTTGCTTTGGCTACTGGTGAGCATCTTAACTGTGCACAGAACTTCCGAGCCGGCGTCGATTTTGATGCTGGCATCAATGCCAACGTTGCGGAGCATCTGCAGCGTAACTGCAAGTTGAGTGTGGGTCAGATCACTGAGCTAAGTGTTGACGAAATGACGCAGACAGCTAGGGAACTCTTGGGGAAAGACAACACGCCTCTTTATACTGAAGAAGAGTTGAAGCGTTTGTCACATTCTGAGGTTGTCAGGGAAGCGCGGATCAATGGCATTTCTTCCGACGATGATGGCAAGGGTCCTGCTGAAGGCGGACAGCAGTCAGAGGCTCCTCTAATGGTGAATGATGTCAAAGCAGGGGACAGGGAAATCACTGGCTCGGTGATTTTGCTCCCAGGTCAAAAGAAGACAGTTCAAGTTACTTTCCCAAACTTCAGGGCATTAACTACGGACCTACATCTTAAGGAAAACTCTGCTGAGGAGGGTGGAGCCTCTAATGGTAAAACTGTCACCTTTAAATTCGACGTTCCTGAAGGGATTAACCTAAAGGCAGGTGAAACACTACTCTTTAGTTCGCTATATGATTCCTTGGCTCCGGACGATAGTAAGAGCAAAGCCATGCCAGTAGTTGTAAAACCTGCGGATGTGGCCGAGGAGGAGGGCCCAGATTCTGGGGACTCTGAAGGCGAATTCCCGTTCGCTGTTTCCGCGGAAGTAAATGACATCAAGGCAGGAGATAAAAAGGTTACCGGTAAGGTTCGTTTGTACCCAGGCCAAGAGGTGGAAATTGAGGCTTATTTCCCCGGCGGAAGGATTCAGACAACCGTCGTGAAGCTGGAGAAAAAGTCTGCACAGAAGGGCCAAGTTCCTGAAGGTGAGTTTGTCCCGTTTGATATCGATGTACCTGCAGACGTCAAGTTAATGGCAGGTGACAAGGTATCCGTTTCTCCGATCCCTCATGTCACGGATCCGAAAACCGGTGAAAGCAACAGCGTGGAGCTCATCGTGAAGGCTGCTGATAAGGGCAGCGAGTCGCAACCCGACCAGACCCCTGGTAACGGTAATGGCAAGGGCAAAGAGGGAGGCAACGGTTCCACAAAGCCGGCACAGCCATCGGTTCCGGGTGCTGAAGGTACCCCTGGTGCTGGTGAAGGCAGCTCTAAGTTTGGCAAGGTCTTTGAAGTAATTCCTGGTTTGGGTGCTTTGGTTGAAGGTGTTGCCAAGTTCTTCAACAAGAACTCAGGCCTCGCTCGCCTCTTGCAACCACTGCGTAACTTCTTTTCACTGTTCAAGTTCTAATCTCGATTGAATTTGCGGATGTGCGGATTAGTGCGGGCTTGATGCGCGGACTAGGCTACCGGCAGTGACTGAACCGGAGCCCTCCATGAGGAGGTGCTCCGGTTTCTGTGTTGTCTGGCCAAATTTTGGGGGACTTGGCCTAGCGCACTGGGCCGGGCAGGTGGGCGCGCCAGCCGTGCATCACGTTGATGAGGCAGCACATGGCGAGTAGGGAGCCGATGAGGAATAGCGCCGTGAAGCCAATGTAGGGGGCTAGGGCGCTGAAGGCCATGGGAATGAAGAAGCCGGTATAGGACACGGAATAGAACACGGCGGTAAGGCCGGCGAGGTCATCTTTTCCGGCGATGCGCTGGACCTCGGAAAGGCCGGCGACAAGTGCTAGGCCGTAGCCAGCTCCCATGACGGCGGCGCTGGTGATACCGAGCGGGAGGGAAAGCGTGCGCGCGGCGATGGCGCCGAAGATGGTGCCGGCGGTAATGACGGCCATGGCAACGGCGGAGGCGCGGGCGGAGCGGTGGGTATCAATGACTTTGCCAAACATTTGGATGCCAACGCCGCAGCCCAGCGTAATGACGGTCATGAGGCCGGAAAAGGCGATGGGGGCATCGCCGGCGGAATCGGAGAGCAGCTGCGGCAAGAGGGCATAGGCCGCACCCGCGCAGCCGAATACCCAGGGGGCTACGGGAAGGACGATGCGGGAAAAACGGCGGTGCGCGGCAGAAGGAATGTGCAGCATGTGCAGCATATCGCGGATGCTTAAATCCAGGAACGTGTCTTTGACGGTCGCGCCGCGGGGTGGTCGGGTTTCGGGGGTTTTCAATAGCCAGACCGCGGTAATAACGGTCAGCAGGATGTGCAAGACATAGGCCAGGTGGGTGGGCCACGGTCCCCATTGCGCCAGCACCGAGGCCAGGGCGGCGCCGATGAGGAAGCCCACGGTAAGGCACATCGATGCCTTCCGGGGGCCCGCGGCGGGGTCACCGCCGGAGCGGGTGATGAGCTCGGAGATCCAGGTGGAGCCGACCGCCATGACGATGCCCAGCGCCAGGCCGCACAGCACGCGGCCGGCGGCGATGATGAGGGGTTCTTCGGGCGCGATGGATAGCAGAAAGGACCCAGCCAGGGAGAGCGGTGCGGCGGGCAGCATCGTGGGGCGGCGGCCGATATAGTCCGAGAGCGGTCCAGAGATGAGCAGCGCGGGCACGATGCCGATGACGTAAGCCGCTAGGAGGCCATTGACGGTGACCTGCGAGAAGTGGGATTGCTCGCGGTACATCACGAGCAGGGGAGTAAATTCATTGCCACCCCAGGCAACGGCCACCATGCTGCCTGCAACGGGTAACCAGTCGCGATTGGCGGGGTCTTGACTCATAGTTGATCCTTCGAATTTTTCAGGTGCGGGCGGAGTGCGGAAAGGTAGGCGGGCAGGTTGGCGGTGCGGAGGGCATCGGCAAGCGTGCGGTGCTGATCGACGAACGCGCGGGCCCGCGCCACATTGCGCCCGATGGCGGTGGCGGTAAAGCGCTGCTGGCGCTCGCGCAGCTGGTAGCCAACATTGGCCAGCAGGCTATTGCCGGCGCTATCCATGATGATTTGGTGGAATTGGGCATCTAGGCGCGTGTATTCGCGGAGATCCTCGGCATCCAGGGCGGCGTCTTGGGCCGCAATGTTTTCTTGCAGGCGCTTGGCGATGCCCCCACGTTCTGCCTCGCCTAGCTCGCAGATCTTTTCGGCACTGTGGGCATCGACAAGCAGGCGTGCCTCATAGACCTCGCGGATTTCTTGGGGACTAATCGGTACTACCAGCGCGCCGCGCTTGGGGTAAAGCTGCAAAAAGCCCTCGAGCTCTAGGCGCAGGAAAGCCTCGTGGGCCGGGGTGCGGCTGACTCCTACCTCGGCCGCGAGTGCGGCCTCTGACAGCATCTGCGAGGAATCGATGGTGCCGTCGATGATCCTTTCTTTGACTAATTCATAAACCCGCTCCGCGGCAGGCTGCATGCTTGTATCGCTCATGCATACATCTTGCATACAAGTTAGTTTAAACGTCAACCTATTCCCAATTCCGGGGTTGGCGTGGCTTAGACTGGAGGGCATGCAACGTTGGGTCTTACACATCGATATGGATGCGTTTTTCGCCTCCGTCGAGCAACTGACCCGACCGACTTTGCAAGGCCGGCCGGTGCTCGTCGGTGGGGTTGGCGGCCGCGGGGTCGTCGCCGGCGCGTCCTATGAGGCGCGCGAGTACGGCGCGCACTCGGCGATGCCGATGTATCGCGCCCAGCAATTGGTGGGCCTGCGCGCGGTGGTGGTCAGCCCGCGCCGGGCGGTGTATTCGGCGGCCTCGCGCCGGGTATTTGAGATCATTTCTCAGCACGTCGAGGTCATCGAGCAGCTATCCATCGATGAGGCCTTTATGGAGCCAGAGGCGTTGGTGGGTGCGACAGCTGACGAGGTGCAACAATGGGCGGACGGCCTGCGCGCGCTCATCCGCGAGGAAACGGGCCTGCCGTGTTCCATCGGCGCGGGATCCGGCAAGCAATTTGCCAAGATCGGCTCCGGTGAAGCCAAACCCGATGGCACCTATGTCATCCCAGCGGAAAAGCAGCTGGAGATGCTCCATCCGCTCGCGGTGGGGAAGCTGTGGGGCGTCGGGCCGGTTACGGAGGCCAAGCTCAAGGGCATCGGGGTGGAGACCATCGGCGCGCTGGCCGCCATGACCCAAAAGGAGGTGGAAATCTCCATCGGCAGCGTCGTCGGATTGCAGCTGTGGCAGCTGGCGCAAGGCATCGACGATAGGGAAGTAGCCCCGCGCGCGATTTCCAAGCAGATCTCCACGGAGCATACCTATCCCAAGGACTTGCTGACGGTACCGGATGTGGATGCGGCGATTACCCGCGCGGCAGAGGGCGCGCACCGCCGCCTGCTTAAAGATGGCCGCGGGGCGCGCACCGTGACGGTAAAGCTGCGGATGGCGGATTTTCATATCGAATCGCGCTCGACCACCCTGGCCTATGCCACCGATGACCTGGAGGTATTGACCGCCGCCGCTTTCAAGCTGGCCCGCTACCCGGATGAGCTGGGCCCCATCCGCTTGGTGGGGGTGAGTTATTCTGGGCTGGAAGCCGCGCGCCAAGACGTACTGTTTCCGGAGCTCGACCGCGAAATCGTGCGGCCCGTGCTGCCGGATAGCGACTATGAAACGGGTGTGAGCGATGACTCCCCGCCACCGGCGCCGACCACCGTGGTGGTCGAAGACGATGTGGAGGATCAGTGGCACGCCACCCAAGACGTCTACCACCCGGATTTTGGCCACGGGTGGATCCAGGGCACCGGGCACGGGGTGGTCAGCGTGCGTTTTGAAACCCGTTCGACCGGGCCTGGCCGCACTAAATCCTTCGCCGCTAGCGACCCAGAGTTGGTGCCGGCCGACCCGCTCGATTCTTTAGACTGGCAGGACTGGCTGGGCAACCAAGATTAGGTTGCGCGGTAGGACTTGGGATCAGGGTTTTGTCGGAATACCTCGGCAGGATTCGTACCTGTGGCCAGCGCTGCGGCCAAAAGAATACGCGCCTGGCTGGGCCTGAAGGCTCCCGCGTTGATCGCGCCCAGGCTATGCAGGCTCGCCCCTCCGCCATCGCCACCATAGGACAACGGGGTCGCGCCGTACGGGGTGCGAGTGGAAATGACGACGGGGAGGCCGTCGCGGAGGGCATCGGCAACCGCGCGGCCCATATCCCCACTCATATTGCCCGCGCCCATGGCCTCAATGACGAGGCCGGCGGCGGAAGTGCGGGCGGCATCGACAAGCGCGCGCCCCGCGCCGGGGTAGGCAGGGATGATTTCTACCGGGTGCGGTGCCAAGGGCTGCGCCTGAAGCCGCGGTGTGGCATCCGGTATCCGCAGCGACTCAAAAGCGCGCAGGTCGAAGGTGTGCTGCTTGCGGGCCCCGCGCGCCGGGATGGTCATGCCGCCAAAGCGGATGAAGACGCCGGCCTGCCCGCTGAGGGCGAGCTCGCGCGCGTCGCGGAGATTGCGCGGGCCGTCCGGGTGCGGGTGATCGTAGGAGCGCTGCGCGCCGGTGAGCACGATGGGCGTATCGCCGGCGCAAAAAATCTCTAGCGCCATCGCCGTCTCCTCCATCGAATCGGTGCCATGGGTGATGATGACGCCGTCAATGTCTGCGCGGGCGGTCTGCTCGTTGACCACCGCGATGAGCTCGTCGAGGTCAGCGAGCGTCATAGAAGAGGAATCGAGCTGGCGAAATTCCACCACTTCGGCGTCGATATCGGCCGCGAGCTGCGCGCCGGTGACGGTGGGAACCAGGGAACCATCTTGCACCGTGGTGCAGGCAATCGTGCCGCCTGTGGCGATGAGAGCGAGGTGAGTCATGCATTCCAGGATAAAAGCAGACGCGCCGAAGCGGCAGGCGCGGACCAGAAAAGGTGGGGCAAATGTAAACTGGTGGGAGTTTATTTCCCAGACGTGAGGAGTGAGAAGTGAAATTCCGCAAATTTGGTGCCGCGTGCCTCGCATTGAGCGCGGCGGCCGCCCTGTCCGCCTGCTCTTCTGATGACGAGCAAGAAGACATCACCAAGAACAGCGAATCCAGCGAATCCGCGTCCGCCGACGGCGACTCCGCGGCCCCCGCACTGCCAACCGCCGCCGATTTGAACGCCATCCTGGCAAAGGCCACGGATCCGGAGGCATCGCAAGAAGAGAAGACCGCCACCGTGGAAGGCGGAGAATCCGCCCCAGAGATCTTTGACACCATGGCGCACTCCAAGGAAGAATCCGGTGCGGAGTTCGCGGTCGTGGATCCGGTTTTGCCCGGCTATGACCCGCAGTCCGTGCTGACCACGGTGAATTTCACCACCGCCGATGGCCAGGAGCAGACCGCGGACCAGGTGGAATTTATTTATCAGGATGGCACCTGGAAGCTGTCGAAGACCTGGGCCTGCACGCTGATTCAAAACACGGTGCCGCCTGAGCAGGTGCCGGAGATGTGCGCCGATACCGGTGCGGGCGCGCTGCCAGGAGATGGAGGCGACGCTGCCCCCGCCCAAGGCGATGCCCCCGCGGCCGGCGCAGAGCAGGCGCCTGCCGAGGCCCCCGTAGAGGCCCCCGCCGAGTAAGTCCTGTTACTCGGAAAACGCCAGCTCCGTCAGGCTTGATTGCACGACGCGCAGGTCTGAATTGGCGGTGCCGTAGGTTACCTTCGTATCGAATGACACGTCACCGCCCACGGGGAGCGGTTTCGACAGATCTACCGTGACGCTTCCCGAGGAATTGGTGGAAGAATCCAGCACGTCGAGTTCCTTATCCTCTAACTCCGTGCCCTCGGCCTGACCTTCGAAGGATAATGCGCCCAGGGTGGGGCGCTGTTCCACCTCGACGGATAGCGTGACGCGGTCACCATCGATGGACTTGACCGTATAGCGGGTCGTCTGCAAGAGCGTGGATTCTCCGGTCACGCGCGAATCCACCGTCCACGTCGCCCCGGTGCCCACTTCTTCCTCTGGGAAGACGATGGGCAGCGCGGTCAGCTTCATGATTGCCTGCTCGACGGTGCCGCGCGCCTCATCGCTCGCGTCCTGCGGGGCGGCCAAGCGCAGGGAATTCATCTGGCCATTGTCTTGGCCGCGCCAGCCAAATTGGAACCCGGACGCAGAAGAGATATCGGTATCGCCGGAGTATTCCGGATCGCCTGCGGTGGCAAACGCGTTGCGCGAGGCCGGCAATTGATCCTCGACGTCCTCGGTGGCTTTATCCACGGAAGCCGAAAGCGGCAAGGTAGTGGTCTCCTTATCCACATCGGCGGCCTGGAAATCGGCGGCGGCGGATTTATTCAGCAAGTCCTGCGAAAATCCCTCCGTGGCGCGGTAGGTTACCTCCTGCGAGGAGTCGATGTCGTGATATTCCAGCAATTTCTTCTCACCGGTTCCGGCATCTTCGACGGTCAGGCGCGGGGCATCGATAGTCAGGCCGACGGGCTGTTCCACGGCTGGGCCGGGGGTCTCATAAGAACAGGCGCTTAGCGCTACGGCGACGGCGGAAAGGGCTGTAAAAACTTTGACTCGAAACACGCTTACCAAAATACCGGACGCTCCTGATTAGAATGATGTGGGTGAGCCAAAAACGAAGGAGTCAGACAGGTCTTATCGCCGCGGTGGTCATCGCCGTGGCGGTTGTGGATCAAGCCGTAAAACAACTCATGCTGACCGTCCTGACGGAGGGTGTGCCGCACTATGTCATCGGGGACTGGTTCAGGTTTACCCTGCTCTTTAACCCGGGCGCGGCGTTTTCCATCGGCGGCGAGGGATCGACCTGGCTGTTTACCACCATTCAATTGGCGTTCGTCCTAGGCGTGGCCATCGCCGCCCCGCGCATCCACAATACGGGCCAGGCGCTGGGGCTGGCGCTCATTGCCGGTGGGGCATTGGGCAATTTTGCAGACCGCATCTTCCGCGACCCGGGCTTCTGGTTCGGGCACGTCGTGGACTATATCTCGGTCGGCTCGTTCGCAGTCTTTAATATCGCAGATGCGGCCATTACCTGCGGTGTTGTCATCTTTATCGGCGCCATGCTGCTCGCGGAACGGAGGGCGGAAAATGAATAGGCAATTGCGCAGTTTTCCCATTCCAGAAGGCTTGGAGGGCATGCGTGCCGATGCCGCGCTGGCCAAGCTCCTTGGCCTCTCGCGCTCGGCCACTGCCCAGCTCTGCGCCGAAGGCGGGGTCACCGTAGATTCGCAGGAACTGGGTAAATCCGAGCGCCTTGCTTCCGGCCAGGTGGTCTCGGTGCTGCTCCCGGAGCCGGAAAAACCCCTGCTGCCGCGCGAGGAGTTGGTAGAAGGCATGGACGTTTTATATAGCGACGCCGATATCATCTGCGTGCACAAACCCGTGGGCGTCGCCGCACACCCGAGCGTGGGCTGGGATGGTCCGACGGTCATCGGCGGGCTGCGCGCGGCGGGGTATAACGTGGCCTCGCTGGGCCCCACCGAGCGCCAGGGCATCGTCCACCGCCTGGACGTGGGCACCTCCGGGGTTATGGTCGTGGCCTCCTCCGGGCGCGCCTATTCCGCACTCAAACATGCGTTTAAGTACCGGACCGTGAAGAAGACTTATCACGCGGTGGTCCAGGGCCTGCCCGATCCGATTGAAGGCACCATCGATGCGCCCATCGGCAGGCACCCGAAGTCGGGCTGGAAATTCGCCGTGCTTGACGATGGCAAGGCCGCGGTCACCCATTACCGCCTCATCGAGGCTTTTCGCGAGGCCAGCCTCATCGAGGTGCACCTGGAAACCGGCCGCACCCACCAAATCCGCGTCCACATGTCCGCCACCGGGCATCCCTGCGTTGGCGATCCCATGTACGGTTCGAACCCGCAGCTTTCTGCCCGCCTAGGGCTTGAGCGCCAGTGGCTGCATGCGGTGCAGCTGGGCTTTACCCACCCCGGCACCGGAAAGTGGTTCGAGGCCCGCGCGCCGTATCCCGATGACCTGCAACAGGCCCTGGAGCGCCTGCAGGGATGAAGAAGTTTTATCGGCGGCGCCGCCTAGCGGCCTTGGCGCTGGTGCTGGTGGCGATTGTGGTGGCCCTGGTGCTTTTTGGCACGCTGGGCACGCAGGCATCCACGCGGGTGCAAGGCGATCAGCTGGGCCCGGACGGGGAATCCCGCGCGGAGTATATCGAGCGCGTCAATTCCATGGACATCGAACCGGATGCCGCCACGTATGCGCTGGTCACCTTCGATACCGAGCTGCCCCCTGTCGCCGTGGCCGCCGCCCTGACTGATATTCCGCGCATGGACGCCATCCTTATGGGTTCGACCGCGCCCATCGCGGTACCGGAGCCCGTCGCCGGCGAGGATCGCGCCGCGGTGATTAACCGCACCTTCGATCGCATTGGCGCCTCCTACGGCCAGCGGCCCAGCGCGGTGAGCGCCGCCGTGGTGTGGGGCACGGGCACCCAGCTTGCCGATGTCGCCTCCCTCCCCGCCGTCGCCGCCGTCGAGCCCGCGCCTGCCGATGCCGCCTGGGGCAGCTTCGCCGTGCGCCCACCCAGCTAAATTTGCCATCCTGAACGCTTCGCCGCGCGGGGTGAGGGGGTGGCGGCTTAGCATCGGGGGCATGGAACACATTCGGGCATATATTGCGGCTTTAAACTCGGCGATGGATATCCTCGCCGAGGCCGCCGATATGCCCGCCTCCGAGCTGACGGCCGCCGGCATGCCGGATGCCGCCGCCGCGTCGATAGCCCACCTCTCCCAGATCTATTTCGGGCCGACCAGCTTTACGCGCCGCCAGCGCCGAGCGGTCGAGGGGGCGCGGCGCAATGGGCATTCGCTGCCGACGCTGGAGGTCATCGAAAAGCACGCCCGCCGCGCGCCCACCCAAGCCCGGGCCTGGGCCCTGCGCGCGGAGCTTGCCCAGGTATCGGCCGATACCCAGGCGATGGACAAGCTCGCCCGCAAGAAGGTGCGCGCGCTGCGCCCGCCGCGCGAACCCAAACCCGGGGTGCGGCTGCGCCGCCGCGCCGCCGGCAAACCGTGGACGCTGACGATTACGGGCAGCTCCAGCCTCGTCGCGGAGCTGCATAACCAAGCCGGCACGCTTGCCGATGTCGCCGCCCTCTTCCATTCCGGCGCCTCCACCTCCACCGTGCGCACCAATGTGGTAATCCCGCTGGATAAGCTAAGCGCCGTTGCGCAGGGCGATAAAGACGTGACGGTCACCATGACCAACGGCGCGCAGATAAGCGGCGCCGAGCTGGCCCAGCGCGCGATGGCGGAGGAAGGCTTTATCACCCTTATCCACCCCGTGGAGGGGCCGGTGAACCTGTACCGCATGCGGCGCGGGGCAACGTGGAAGCAATTTATGATGGCCGCCGCTGAAAACCCCGTCTGTCCGGCGCGCGGGTGCCACCGCCCAGCCGATGAGTGCCAGGTGCACCACATCTATAGTTGGGCCGGCGGCGGCTGGACCAATGCCAAGAACCTCACCGTAGCGTGCCCGCACCACAACGGACGCAATGACGACGACCGCGCGGCCCGCCCCCGCAATGGCCGGTTCGAGCGCGTGCACGGCGGCGTGCGGTGGATTAAACCCTGGCAGCCGCCACCGCCGGACCTTGTTGATACTGGCCCCAGTTAACCCACGGCTTTGGGCACAAGGCCCGCCCGTCGGCCTCGACTTTTACGCGCCGTTGTCCCGCGCTGCGCACTCTTGCGCACCCCTTTCCACGCCGGACATTCCTGGGTACCGTTTTCCTGCGCGCGCAACCATTTCGCATTCCCCCTCGCCGCGAACTCCTGTGCGCTGTTTTCCTGCGCCGCGCACTCCTGCGCAGCACCCTTCTCCCGTGCCGCGCACTCTTGCGTGCCGCTTACCCGTGCCGCGCACTCTTGCGTGCAGCGCTCTAACACCCTACTCACCGTGCCGGGGACTCCTGTCGGCCGCTTACTTGCGCCGCGCACTCTTGCGCGGCGCGCTTTGGCGAACGCGAATGAGATCCGCAATGTAGATGCTGACGGCCACGCCGATGATGCCGAAGCCAATCCACCGGTGCGTGGAGAAGTGCTCTTGGGTGACAAAGAGCGCCCACAGCATCTGCATGATGGGGGTGAGGTATTGGAGCATGCCGATCGTCGACAAGCGCAGCGTCCGCGCGCCTTGGGCAAAGCACAATAGTGGCAGCGCGGTGATTAGGCCGGCGCTGATTAACAGCAGCATGTGTGGCGTGCCTTCCGCGGCGAACGTGCCGTGGCCCGCCTGCTCGATCCACACGATATAGGCGATGGCGACGGGGGAGACCACCAAAGACTCCGCAGCGACCGAGACCGCCGCCGATACCCGCACCTGCTTCTTGATGAGCCCGTAGATGCCAAACGATGCCGCCAACAGCAGCGAGATATACGGCGCTTGGCCGGTAAAGAAGGTCAGATACAGCACGGCGACTGCGGCAACGGCGACGGCGGTCGCCTGCCACGGTCGCAGCTGCTCCTTTAAGAAGATCATGCCGAGCGCCACCGATACCAGGGGGTTGATGAAATAGCCTAAAGCGGCATCGGCCACGTGATCGGTATTAATCGCCAGCACATAAGTGCCCCAGTTGACCGTGATAAATACGCCTCCGGCGGCAAGCCAGCCCCACGTGCGCTTGTCCATGCGGACCAATTCGCGCCAGCCGCCGCTGAATATTAAAAAGGCCGTGACGATAACTGCGGTCCACAACACGCGGTGGGCGAGGATTTCTAGCGGCGTGGCCGGCAGCAGGAGCGGGAAGAACGCGGGGAAAAATCCCCACATGATGTATGCGGCAAGCGTGTAGATCATCACCGCATAATATCGACATCTTGACCGCCCCGCTAAGATGACCGCATGGCCAAAAACTCCTCCTTCGTCCACCTGCATAACCATACCGAGTTCTCCATGCTGGACGGCATGGCCAAGGTCGATATGTTGGCTGATGAGGTGGTCAAGCAAAATATGCCCGCCGTGGGCATGACAGACCACGGCAATATGTATGGATCCGACGCCTTTTATAAGCGCATGACCAGTGCCGGGGTCAAACCCATCATCGGCATCGAGGCCTACATGGCCCCGGAATCGCGCTTTAATAAAAAGCGCGTGCTGTGGGGCACCCCGGACCAAAAGCGCGACGATGTCTCCGCCTCGGGCGCGTACTTGCACCAGACGATGATCGCGGAAAACGCGACCGGGCTGCGCAACCTGTTCACCTTGTCCTCGCTGGCCTCCTACGAAGGCCAGCTGGGCAAGTGGCCGCGCATGGATGCAGAGCTCATCGCCGAGCATGCCGATGGCATCATCGCCACCACCGGCTGCCCATCCGGCGATGTGCAGACCCGCCTGCGCCTCGGCCAATTCAACGAGGCCCTCGAAGCTGCGGCCATGTGGCAAGACATCTATGGCAAGGACAACTTCTTTTTGGAGTTGATGGACCATGGGCTGGACATCGAAAAGCGCACGCGCGATGGGCTGCTCGAAATCGGCCGCAAGCTGGACCTGCCGCCGCTGGTGACCAATGACTGTCACTACGTGCTGGAATCCCAGGCGCCGGCGCACGAGGCCATGCTGTGCGTGCAGACCGGTAAGACGTTCATGGACCCGGACCGCTTCAAGTTCGGCGGTACCGGCTACTACATCAAGTCCGCCGCGCAGATGCGCGATACCTGGGATGACCTGATTCCGGATGGCTGCGATAACACCCTGTGGATTGCCGAGCGCGTGCAAGACTACAGCGAGGTCTGGGAGGAACACACCCACGACCGCATGCCCATTGCCGATGTCCCCGAGGGCCACACCCCCACCTCCTGGCTGACCCACGAGGTGATGGAGGGGCTGCAGCGGCGGTTCCCCGGGCGCGATGTGCCGGAGGAGTATATCGAGCGCGCCAAGTACGAGATTTCCGTGATTGAGATGAAGGGCTACCCGTCCTACTTTCTCATCGTGGCGGAGCTTATTAAGTATGCGCGTTCTGTAGGCATCCGCGTGGGGCCCGGCCGTGGTTCTGCGGCGGGCGCGCTCGTGGCCTATGCACTGACCATTACCAATATTGATCCGCTAGAACACGACCTGCTCTTCGAGCGCTTTTTGAACCCCGAGCGCCCATCCGCGCCCGATATCGATATCGACTTCGACGATCGCCGCCGCGGCGAGATGATTACCTATGCCGCCGAGCGCTGGGGCGAGGACAAGGTTGCCCAGGTCATTACCTTCGGCACGGTGAAAACCAAGCAGGCCATCAAGGACTCCGCCAAGGTGCACTTTGGCCAGCCCGGCTTCCAGATGGCCGACCGCATCAACGGCGCGCTGCCCCCGGCGATTATGGCGAAAGACATTCCGCTGCGGGGCATTACCGACCCCGACCACGAGCGCTATTCCGAGGCCGCCGAGGTCCGCCAGATGGTGGAAACCGACCCGGATGTGAAAAAGATTTATGACACCGCGCGCGGCTTGGAGGGTGTTGTTCGCCAGGCTGGTGTGCACGCCTGTGCTGTGATTATGGCCTCCGTGCGGTTGATGGATCACATCCCGATGTGGAAGCGGCCTGCCGATGGCGCGTATATCACCGGCTGGGATTACCCCGCCTGCGAGGCCATTGGCCTGCTGAAGATGGACTTTCTGGGCCTGCGAAACCTTACCGTTATTGGCGATGCCATCGAAAACATCAAGCGCAACCGCGGCGAAGAAGTGCAGCTCGAGCAGCTGCATGCCGATGACCCCAAGGTCTCCAAGGTCTATGACCTGCTCTCGCGCGGGGATACCTTGGGCGTGTTCCAGCTGGACTCCGGCGGCATGCAGGAGCTGCTCAAGCGCATGAAGCCTACCGGCTTCAAAGACATCGTGGCCTCCTTGGCCCTGTACCGCCCCGGCCCGATGGGCGTTAACGCCCACTGGGATTATGCCGACCGCAAGAACGGGCGCAAGGAAATTACCCCGATCCACCCTGAGCTCGAGGAGCCGCTAAAGGAAATCCTGGATGAGACGTATGGTCTTATCGTCTACCAGGAGCAGATCATGCGTATCTCGCAGAAGGTTGCGAACTACACCGCCGGCGAGGCGGACGGCTTCCGTAAGGCGATGGGTAAGAAAAAGCCCGAGGTCCTGGCCCAGCAATACGATAAATTCTGGGGCGGCATGCAAGAAAATGGCTACTCCAAATCCGCCATGGATGCCCTGTGGGGGACCATCGAGCCCTTCGCGTCGTACGCGTTTAACAAGTCCCACGCTGCGGGCTACGGGTTGGTTTCGTTCTGGACGGCCTACCTCAAGGCCTACTACGCGCCGGAATACATGGCGGCGCTATTGACCTCTGTGGGCGATAAGAAGGATAAGTCTGCCATTTACCTGTCGGACTGCCGCCACTTGGGCATTAACGTCTTGCCGCCTTCGGTCAATGAGTCCGAGGAGGACTTCCAGGCTGTGGGCGAGGATATTCGCTTCGGCATGGGTGCTATCCGCAACGTGGGCTCTGAAGTGGTTGAATCCATTATTGCCTCGCGCAAGGCAAAGGGGGCGTTTACCTCCTTTAGCGATTACCTCGACAAGATCGATTTGGCAGCGTGTTCCAAGCGCGTGACCGAGGCGCTGATTAAAGCCGGTGCCTTTGATGATTTCCAGCAGCCGCGCAAGGGGCTGATGCTTATTCACGAGGACGCCGTCGATGCCGTGCAGACCACCAAAAAGGCGGCGGATAAGGGGCAATTCGACCTCTTCGCCGGGTTCGGCGGCGGCGATGATGCCTCCTCTGAAGGTGCCTTTGCCATTGATGTTCCGGACGATTCGTGGGATCGCAAGCACGAGTTGGCACTCGAGCGAGAGATGCTGGGTCTCTACGTTTCTGGCCACCCACTCGATGGTTTCGAAGAGGCCTTAGCTGCGCAGACCAATACGCCGTTGACCAAGATCCTCAACGATGAGGTACACAATGGCCAAGAACTCATCATCGGCGGCATCATCTCCGGTGTGGACCGCCGCTTTTCTAAGCGCGATGGTTCCCCGTGGGCGATTGTCACGGTAGAAGACCACAACGGCGCGCAGGTAGAGATCTTGGTGTTCAATAAGGTCTATTCGCTGGCGGCGCCGCATATTGTGGAAGACAACATCATCTTGGCACGCGTAAACGTCAAGGTGCGCGATGAGCGCCGGTCGCTGTTTTGTTCCGATATTCGCGTTCCCGAGCTGGGCCCAGGCGGTGGCGCGAGCCTGCCGCTGCGCCTGACCATGCGCACGGACCAGTGCACGATGGAAAATATCGCCCGACTCAAGCAGGTCTTGGTTAAAAACCACGGTGAGTCCGATGTCTATCTTGAGCTTGTCGAGGGCGACCAATCCACCACCATGGTCCTCGGTGAGCACCTCCGCGTGGAACGATCGGGCAACCTCATGGGAGACCTGAAGGCCACGATGGGTGCAGGTATTTTGGGATAGAAACTCTCCTGCACCTTCTATGGACACTGTTACCGCCGCTCAGAGAAAGCAATTTCGCTGCACCTGCGGTAACGGTGGGCCAATTGTGAAGACCGCTCGCGTGCAGAGGAATAATCGCGTCTGTCTCAGAAGTTGGCGTGCCGTCCACGACTCGGATTTGTGAAATCGCACAAGCTCCCGCGCGATTACCGCTGGCAATGCAGTACAAGCGGAGCAAGTAGGCGGTGGCTGAAGAGCTGATTGCTCGCCCCAATCGCCACCGCTTTAATACCGAAATCTACGGAAGTAGCTGGCGGACCGGTTCTGGAAGCATCTTATAGAACTGATCGGCTACCTGCGGCATGAAGTGCAGAACACCACTCAACATGGCGCCGAGTGCAATGATGCCAGCGATGATTCCAACGCCCTTCGCGATGCTGCTGGAGCCGTCATCAGGCAGCCATGCCCCGAGGGCATCGTCAGGAGCCTCGCCGTCTTCATCCTGGGAGCCACCGACAAGATCGGCGACAGAAAAGATCGTAGTGGTCCCGGACACCTCGTTGCCGGCGATAAGGAGGGCATCGTCAGTAGGCGAGTCTTCCTTGCCAACGAACGCCAACCCCTCTGGGCCCAAGTCGCCGGCCAAGCTGGTGGCGGCAACATTGTCCTCGTCGTAGTCCACGGCGAAATCGCGGTTGTTGGTATAGGTGACGAACTCGGCATGAGCCGGGTCGGTGACGTCGTAGACGAAGATGCCGCCCACGCGCTCCATTCCGATGAAGGCATAGGTGCGATCGCCAACTGTTCCAATCGTCAGGGCTTCCGGTTCGGGGCCTTTATTATTGGAGCGATCGTCGAAGTCGGGGTCTTCATTATCGGCATTGAAGTTGAGGCCTTCGATGTCCTTGGTGATTTCCTCAAAGTCGGAACCGGAATCGAAGACGACGTTGCCCTCGGCATCGTAAATGCTAAAGGAACGGGACCCGAAGGAATACAGGCCATCGAAGCAGCCCTTTTCCTCATTCCACCCAGAGGCATTGCTCAACTTGAGGTTGCCGGCGTATTTCTTGTCCTCGATGCCTTCTGGCAGATCGACGGAATCACAGACCTGGCCTTCTTCAACGAGCTCTTTCAGTTTGACCTCATCGGTGTAGCCGCCCCAATCGCGGGCATCGCCCTCATTGGCGGTGGCGAAGTAGGTCTGGCCGTTGGTCTGAAAGGCACCGATCGAATCCGGCATGGATAGCCCATGCACAGGGATCGTGCGCAGCTTTGCCTCGCCGTCCTTATTGGAGGGATCGATGGGGACAACGGAGTGATCCGCGATATGGGCGGGCAGCACCTTTTCTACGGTGGCGGAGGCGATATCGACCACGCCGATGGCGTTATTTTCTTGCAAGGTGACATAGGCCTTGCCATCGGCGGAAGAAATATACTCCGGCTCGAAGTCGAGCGATGGCTTATTGTGGTGGTTTTCTGGGCCGAAGACGCGAATGGACGGGTCGAGTTCTGCATCTGGGGCGTCGAAGGCGCGGAAATCGGCGGTGCGAACATCCGCAGCGGAGGGGGCCTGGACGCCGTCTGGCAGGGAGATGACGGATACGGTGCCTTCTGGATCTTTTGCGTATTCGGTGCCGTCAGCAGTGAGCTCATCGGAGGGCTCGCCCTCATTCGCGGTCAATGCATAGGCACCGTTTTTGGTGATGTGCACGTTATCTGGCAGCGCGCCGAGCGGTACGCGGCCGAGCTCGTTGCCGGAGGAGGCATCGAAAATCAAGGCTTCACCGTTTTCGGTCTTGTCTGCCTGCTGCACGGCGGCGATGGCGAGGCCATCGGGGCGCACGGCCACGGAGTTGATTTCCTTATCGCCGCCGGCGGAAACCTCAGCAACCTTGGTGGGGTTGGCGGGATCGGAGGCATCCAGGATATCCACCTTGCCCGATTGCGCATTCACCGTGAGAATGCGCTGGGAGTCGGCGTGGTAGGCCACGATTTCCGCTGCTGATTTGCCCATCACCCCAGCCTCATAGAAGCCGATGGGGCTTAGTTTTACCGCAGCATCGTCGGCGGAGCGTTCTAAAACATTATCGACGATATGCGCGTTGGCGGCCGGGGCGCAGCTGAGCGCAAGGCAGGCAGCCACGCCGATGGAGGTGCGCTTAAACATAGAGAGTCCTTTCTTGTGGAGCACTCCATTGTCTCCAAACCACGTAACAGTGACGCTAAACCGGAATGAAATCTAGGTGAATCGGTCGAGCACTAGGTAGGGCGGGTAGACTCTGCAATCATGACTGAATCGACCATCCACGCATCCGATATCCAGCAGGCACAGGCACGCATCAGCTCCGAAATCGCGCCGACGCCGCTGCAGTATTGCCCCCGGCTTTCTGCGGAAACGGGCTGTGAGGTCTATTTAAAGCGCGAGGATCTCCAGGACGTGCGCTCGTATAAGATACGCGGCGCGCTCAATAGCATCTCCAGCTTGTCGCAGGAGGAGCGGGAGCGGGGCATCGTGACGGCATCGGCAGGCAACCATGCACAAGGCGTGGCCTATGCGTGCCGCACCATGGGGATTCCGGGCAAGATTTTCGTCCCGGAGCCCACGCCCATGCAAAAGCGCGACCGCATCCACGTGCACGGCGGAGACCAAGTGGAACTCGTAGTAGTGGGTGCCAACTTTGACGAGGCCGCGGCCGCCGCGCATGCCGATGCCTCCGAGCGCCACGCCACCTTCATCGAGCCCTTCGATGCTCGCGATACCATCATCGGCCAGGGCACCGTCGCCGCGGAGGTCTTGGCACAGCTTTCGGCAAAGGGCGCCTCGGTCGATACCATCGTCGTTCCCGTCGGCGGCGGCGGGCTGATTTCTGGCATCACCTCCTATATGGCGGATATGGCACCGCACGCGAAGGTGGTGGGTGTGGAGCCGGAAGGGGCGGCATCGCTAAGAGCAGCCTTCCGCAATGGCGGGCCGGTGGCGCTAGAGAGCGTGGATCCGTTTGTCGACGGCGCGGCGGTCAAGCGCCTGGGCTCGCTGCCGTATGAGATTTTGGAGGCCAACCAATCGCGCCTGCACTGGGACACGGTCTCTGAGGGGGCGGTGTGCACGGACCTGCTCAACCTGTACCAAAATGAGGGTATTATCGCCGAGCCCGCCGGTGCGCTGTCCGTGGCCGGGCTGCAGCGGGTGCCGCTAGAGCCGGGTTCGACGGTGGTCTGCGTGATTTCTGGGGGCAATAATGACGTGTTGCGCTACGCCGAAATCATGGAGCGCTCGCTGGTGCACCGCGGCCTGAAGCACTACTTCTTGGTCAATTTCCCGCAGGAACCGGGCCAGCTGCGCCACTTCCTGTCTGAAATCCTGGGCCCCAGCGATGACATCACGCTCTTCGAGTACCTCAAGCGCAATAACCGCGAAACCGGTGCCGCGCTGGTGGGCATTCAGCTCAGCCGCGCCGAAGACCTGGCAGGGCTGAAGGAGCGGATGGCCGAGTCCAAGATTTCGGTGCAGCACCTGCAGCCAAATACCCCCGAGTACGATTTCTTGGTGGCCTAATGCGCGATTCGTATCGGCGCCCCACCGGTCAGGTGGAGCACGAAATTGAGATCAAACGCTCGCGGTTTATCACCTTGATCGGCCGGGTGACGAATGAGGAAGAAGCACGGGCGTTTATCGATGCCGCCCGCCAGCGCTTTCCCGATGCCCGCCACCATTGCTCCGCCTATGTCTACCACGTCGACGATGCGAACCCCGTGGAGCGTTCCTCCGATGATGGCGAGCCTTCCGGGACGGCCGGAAAGCCCATGCTGGATGTGGTAAAGGGCTCTGGAATGCTTGATATTTGTGCGGTGGTCGTGCGCTACTTCGGCGGTATTAAGCTGGGCGCCGGCGGCCTCGTGCATGCCTACGGCGGGGCGGTTAGCGAGGCCATGGAGAAGGTCGAGGCGGCCACCCGGGCACGCCGGGAGCTTTATACGGTGGAATGCCCGCACACCACGGCCGGGCGCCTCGAAGCGGATTTGCGCGGGCGCGGCATCGATATCACCGACACCGAATACGGCGCAGCCGTGACTTTTACGGTCGCCGTGCGCCCGGGCGGGCTCGATGAGCTCCAGGCGATGCTCGCCGCGCTTTCCCAAGGCGAAATCAGCGCGCGCGAAGCAGGTTCTGCCTGGGTTGAGGTAGGATCTGGGTCATGACTATGCAGCAGCGACCGAATAACCCCATTGCGCAGCGCAAGCAGCAGGTGCGCAAGCACTCCCGCAACGCCGTTATTTCCGTTGCCGGTGGCCTCGGCGCAGGAGTTGTTTTAGGTGTGCTTTCTGCTAATTTGGCCGCTTGGATGGTTTTGGTCCTGATCATCGCCGTGGTAGGCGGCGGATATAACTGGTTGAAGATCCGCAAAATCGTCAACGAGAACCATAATAATTATTAATGCCTACCCCGCAGCCAAGCGGCCGCCCCGTCCGCATTGATGCTTGGGTATGGGCGGTGCGCATGTTCAAAACCCGCTCCGCCGCGGCCACTGCGGTGCGCGCCGGGCACGTGAAAATCAACGGTGAAGCGGTCAAACCGGCGCAACAAGTCGTGCCAGGCGATAGGGTGCGCGTGTGGCGCAACCACCATGAGCACGATTTGGAGGTGCTGGCTACCGTCGCCAAGCGCGTGGGCGCGCCGGTGGCGCGCACCTGCTATACCGATCACGCGCCTCCGCCACCGCCCAAGGAGTTCATGCCGTCCGTGCCGGTGCGGCCCCGCGGCGCGGGCCGGCCGACGAAGAAGGAGCGCCGCGATATGGAAAAATTCCGCGGCGGGTTCCGCTAAGAGTTAGCGCGCAACGCCTTAAGGCGCGCATTCAGGCGGCGCCGGCGGCCGGCGCGGTCGCCGGATTCAGCGGTGGCCTCGATGTGCTGCTTGCCAAACTTATTGAGCAGCAGATCATCGATAAGGCGCACTTGGCCGGGCCGAAAGCGGTAGCGCATGGTGTCGTGGACGTGGGCAATGGCGTCATCGTCAAGCAGCTGCTCGAGCTGGTCCAAGGACCGGATATCGTTTGCCTCCAAGATTTCCGCGAGGAAGCGGTAGTGCTCCGAGCGCGAAAGTGGGAAGCGGTTGCCCAAAATGATGGCCAGGACGCCAGGTAAGGTTTCCGGAGTGAGCTCCACGTCCGTATCTGCCTCCGTGCGCGGGGCCTTGAGCGCGGCGATTTCATCGAATTGCTGATCTGCTAGCTCGATCAGGCCGGCGGCCAGCGTAAACAGGCGGTCCACCTCAGGCGAGGGCGGCGTAGGTCCCTGCTTATAGCGGATATCGTGCTCGAATTCCGCCCACGCGTGCTGCAGCACGGTGCGGATTTGCACCTCAAAGGTCCAGCCCACGAAATCGGCGAGCTCTTCCATGGCCGCCGCGCTCTCGTCCGTCACTGTGAGCACCAGGTGGTGGGAACCGTAACCAAAACCGCCGGAAATGCGGGTCTCGGCCGCCTTATCTACAGAGCGCACGACCTTAAAGGACTCGCCGAGCACGTCTAGTGCATTGGGAATGATGGTGGAGTGGTACAAGGTGACGCGCACGCCCATGACATCGTGGATATCGTCCCACGGGGTGGGGTAGATGAAATCACCGCCCTCGCCCCGCTTCTTGGCCTTGCGCTTGAGTGAGGACCACGTTTTAACGCGGGTCGATACCCGGTCAAAGATGATGCCGGCGTCATTGAGCAGGTCCTCGATGGCGGTGCGAAAATCCTCCGCCGCCGTGGGGTGGCTGCGGGTCCAGGCATGGTACTGATTGCTCAGCCGCGACATCCTGCTTTCCGCCATGGTGCTCCTCTCATAATTCGCGGGGAAATCCGTTAGACCATACTAGCGGGCGCGAATGTAAAACGGTGCGATGGCGGGGAAGTTGTTCGACGGCGGTGCGGGCGAGGTCGCGGGCATACTCATCGGGCAGGTGAGCGAAGACAAAAACCGTCGCGGAATCCGGCACCAGGTAAGTTAAAGAATGCGAACGCATGAGGCGGCGCATGTGTTTATCCAACACGGTGAAGGTTTCTGGGTGGGCCAACCACGAAGAAATCGGGGCGCCGTGGGAGCGAACTTGTAGGCCGCCATAGGGCGCTGCGGCAGGCAGGGCGCAGCGGGCCGGGCGCGTCCAAAAGCGCAGGCCCTGCGAATCGAGCGCGGCGCGCTGCAGATTCAGTGAGGCACAATTCCACGCTTGGCGGGTTGAGACATCCAAGTCCGCGAGGCCGCGGTGGCTGAGCCTGCGAAAAGTGCGCTGCCCGGGAAAGACCAGCGCCATCGACAGGTTGGGTGAAAGCTGGATGGTAGCAAGGGAGTCGCAAAAGCCGTCATCGGAAAGCCGCTGGTGTTTAATCCACGACCGCGCGAAAAGCGCCGGCAGTAAATTAGTGGTGGTGGGGCGGGGTGCGTCGAGCGTAAGGGTCATGGCGATTTCTCCAAGGTAGTGCGTATCCGCCCCTATTGGACTGGAGAAATGGCCGGGTGGTTCCCTGCGGGTTTAAAAAGGCGGCTCGGCGTCGAGCTCCAGCTCAGAAAAGAGCTGGGCGCCGGACCACATGGTGATGTCCTGGCCCTTTTCTTGCAGCTCTTCGGCGCGCTTTTCTTTGGAGGTCTTCTTTGCCCATTCGCCGACGACGAGCAGCGTGGTCTTCTTGGTGACGTTTTTGCCCACTTGCCCGCCGCGCTTGGCGATTCCCTGCCACAGCAGCCCCTTATCGTACGGCTCGAAATCGCCGGTCAGGGTGACGTGCTGGCCGTAGAGCGCGCCCTTTGGATCGGCATCGGGATTGGGATCTGGGATGGTATCCGGGGTGGCCACGGCCTGCCACGGCGCCCGGCCGGAAGAGGCGGGCTTTTTGCTGGTTCCGGCGGACCGGGTGGAATCGCGGAAATCGGTACCGGCGCCCAGATCGTCGCCGGAGGTGGGCGCGGTATGCGCGCGCAGGACCGGCAGGATGGCCGAGGATTCGAGGCGGCCGAGGCTAAACTCCCGGCTGGTAAAGAGATCAGTGATGCTTCCGGTATGCCCGAAGCGTTGGGCCAGCCCGGTGATGATGGTGCCGGCGGCGCGGGCGTCCTCGGTGGCATCGTGGTGGGTAAAAGAGGCGCCGCCAAGGTGTTTCACCACGGTGGGAAGCTTGTGGTTGGCCACCGAAATAACACCTTGCTTTGAAGCGTCGCGGGACAAAGCGAGCGAGCAGGCCAGCGGGACGGTGGGGACATCGGCTCCGGCGGCCAGCAATCCGGAGCGCAGCGCGGAAGAATCGAATTGGACATTGTGCGCGACGATGACATCGCTGCCGATGAAATCAAAGAGCTCTGCGGCCGCTGTGGCAAAGGGCATGGCACCTTCGACATCGGCGGCGGTAATCCCATGGATGGAGATATTGATTTCGGCAAAGTGCTCCAAGCCTGGGGGAGGGGTGCACAGCCACGACTGGGCCGCGGTTTCTTGGCCATCGCGGTAACGCACAGCGCCGATCTGGCAGATGGACCCCCAATTATCATTGGCGGTTTCTACATCTACCGCGACGAAATCAAGCCCCGGGTTTTCTTCGCTAACGGTCGGGGTTGCAGCTGCTGCGGGTTCGGGTGCGGCTTCCGCCGGTGCGTCGCCCTTTTGTGCCGCCTCAATGGCGCGCGCCACGCGGTGGGGATCCTGGTGCGGGGCGAAGGCAATGCTGCCGGCGCTGCCCAGGGACAGCGAACCAAACCCGGTGGCGGTGGGTTCGTGGGCGCGCAGGTCATCGATGGCATCGAGCGCGATTTCTGCGGTGGCAGGCGCGCCCAAGCTGCGGGAGAGCAGGCTGCGGTGAAGCACGATTTTTTCCGCAGTGACATCGATGAATACGCCATGCGCGGGATACGACACGAAAATGGCCTTTCTTCTGAGGTGACAATCTAAGGAGGGCTGCTGCACAGAGATCGTACTCGCTTGTGCTTGTGGGAAATCCGCCGCGGGGGTGAAATGTTTTAGTCCGCCCCGCTGTGCTGCAAACCGGCATTAATAATCCGCACGCCATGCACCAAATCGGCGCGGTAGTCGGCCGCGGTGGTCCCACCGGTGGTTTCTAGCAGTTGGCGCTGGGATTGCTCGAGCAGCGTGGCGCCCAACACGAGGTGCACGGCAGAAAGGGCGGCGGCCTTGCGGGCAGTATCATCGAAATCGGGGCAGGTGGCGGAGCTAAACTGCGCGACGAGGTGATCCCAGGCCTGGGAATCCGGCTGGGAGAGGCCGGCAATGGCAACCTCCGCTCCATCGCGCCGGGCTAGGAGCAATTCGCGCAGGTGCAGGCTAATCTCTTCCAGCGTGGAACCGGCGACGGGGGCGATAATATCTTCGGCAAGAGCGGCAATGAGCGCCTGCTTATTGGCGATGTGCCAATACAGCGCCCCCGGAGCAACGCCGAGGGAGGAAGCGACGCGGCGCATGGTGACATCGGCAAGCCCATAAGTATTCAATAGGGTCGTGGCGGCCTCGATGATGCTCTCGCGATGTAGTTGCACAGTGGAAATTGTACGTGTTTCACCGCGGCAAGGAATAGCTCACAGGTACTTTTAAGACTGCAATAATGTCCCTTGCAAACTTGCATTGTTAGGATTGCGGGGACAAAAGAACCCGTCGTGAGGCGGCTTCGCATTCGAAAGAACGATTCAGGAGCTCTCCCTTGTCCTTTTTGACCCCTGCAAAGAAGTCCCTTTTCGCGGTCGCTATGGTTGCCCCGCTTGCCTTAGCTGCATGTAGCTCGGACGATGAGGACGATTCGACGAAGACCACGTCGTCTTCGTCTGCTTCCTCGTCCTCTGAGACCTCCGCGAAGGAATCGGCGAAAAAGTCTGAGGACAAAGACGCAGATAAGGATAAAAAGAAGGAAAAGGAAGAAAAGGACAAGAAAAAGGCTGCCGAGGAGCCTAAGGAGAAGGGCGACGAAGGCGGCAATGAGGGCACCAACGCGAACCCCATTGAGAATGAGGACGATCCCTTCGCCAACGCCCAGGACATCAAGCCCATTGAAGGTGGGCAAGAAGCAAGCGATGGCGATAAGCAGGCCATTGAGCAGTTGGTGCGCGGGCAGCATGAGATTGACAATGTTAAGGACTACTTTGGATACATGCCTGCCCACGCCTGCAAGGCCGTGCGCGAAGGTGAGTCCGGGGATTTCCAGCAGTACCTCAACTACGTCGATAGCCTGCCCAACCAGTCCTTTGCGGAATACGCAAACTCCATGCGCCAGCAAAGCCAGGGCAATGCCAAGATCAACGAGTTCGCCGACCAGCTAGAGGCCATCCCTACCTCCACCAAGCTGGAATCGATCAATGACGTTGTGGTCAATGGCGATGATGCCTCCGCTACCGTGAGCGTGTCGAACCCGGACGGTACCGATACCTCCACCGTTCGTTTCCGCCGCGAGGACGGTAACTGGACCTTCTGTAACTAAATTGTCTTTCCGCCAAGCTCGCTTGCCCCGCACTCTCGGTTTCGGTGCGGGGCTCCTCGCGTGTTCCCTGTTTGTTTTCGGCATCTGTGGCGCGCTCTGGGGGGTTATGCGCCCTACGATGACCGGCCATGCTGTCGACGGTGGCGGCTACGCCATTGAAGCCGCGGGCAACGCGCAATTCGTCGCATTTATGACCTTTGCACTCGTCACGGGTTTCTTGGGGCTGTGCCTCGGACTGGCCGCATTCGCGCAGCGTCGCGGGCGTGGTCTCACGATGCTGCTGTGGGTAGGGCTGTGCGCGCTTACCGGTGCCGCTTCCTTCTACGTCTTTGGTGGCATCACCGCAACGCACCCGCCGGACAGCCCCGGGGACGTCGTGGAGTTTGCGCCGAATTTTTCGCCCGCCGTGGCCTGGGCGGTAGCCCCATTTTTGGCCATGTTTTCCTATTGGTGCACCGCGTTTATTAGCTCCGACGCGGACTGGGAGACGGCTGGCAAAGAGGCCAGTGCGCAAAGGGAAGTAGCTACGCCCACTTAACCGGGGAGCTGCCACAGAATTCCCGCGCGATGTCATCGATTGCGTGCAGGATCGCATCGAGGCTGTGGCTTAAAACCCGCAGCAGCTGGCCTTGGTGAAGGCCCGCCCCGGTCAGGGTCGGCACATCGACGTGGATGTGGAGGCCCTCGTCGGTGGAGCGGCAGTAGGCGGTGGCGCTGTGGTTTGCCCGGTTCCAGTCATTGCAGATCAAAAACAAACGGGTGAATTCGTCCTCATCCGCATTCAGGTCCCACCGGCCTGTGATGATGAGGCTAGGCCCAGAGTCGAGGGTAAAGGTGCAGGCGATGGAGTTGACGAGGGCAAATAGGCAGATTTCACCATCGCTATGGAAGCGGTCGATGCCTATTTGCGGTAGAGCGGCCGCGAGGAGATCCAAGGTGAACGCGGGCGGTGTAGCGGTATCGTTTTGAGCCAGCATTAGATCTGGTTCTTGGGCCAGGGCCGGAAACTCGCGCGTTGCCACGCTGATGAGCACCTCTGCGCCGTTGAGTGCGGCGGGCACAAAAGCGGCCAATTGATCGTGCGTTGGTGCAGTTCCAGTGCTGAAGTGGCTCTGCCCACACAGCACCAGCGACCCGGCCTCGTCATAGTCCAGCACGGCGGTGGGGTAGAGGCAATCGGCATTCCAACTGGTGATAAATCGGGACAGCGCGGCGGCCTCGCCCAAGTCAACCGCGCCGCGCAGAGTGGTGTGCAGGTGGACAACCACATCGTCGGTCTGCGACACAAAGACCAGCGTGGACCCCGCCTGCCCATGGGAAATGACGAGTTCTCCAGTAGGTAGCGCCCAATAGGAAAAATCAAGCTCGCGGACGATGGCGCGCAGGTGCCGCTCAAGACTGGTGGATTCAAATTCGATCATCATGCACCGCACACTCGCCTTCGCTGGAAGTTGATTTTGAGTCTATCGCCCAAGAGGGTGTCCCCGCGGCGCTTTGGGCGATAGTATATTGATTTGTCTACAGATATAGCCCACGGTGATCAACCAGAAAGTGAGCCAGGAATGCTTCGAACCATCGATCTCCGCGGTCAACAGCTTCGCCCCGCCACGCTGCGCCGCGTTCTTCCGCGCGGCGGCACCGATGTCAATTCCGTCATGGGGACCGTCGTGCCGATGGTCAATAAGGTGCGCGACGAAGGCGTCCAGGCAGCGTTGGATTATGGGGAGCAATTCGATGGGGTGCGCCCACCGTCCCTGCGCGTCCCCCAGGCAGAACTGCAGCGGGCCGCCGACAAACTTGATCCCCAGGTGCGCGCGGCCATCGAGGCCTCCATTGAGCGGGTGCGCCGCGTGCATGCGGACCAAAAACCGGAGTCGCACACCACTCAGCTGGCCCCCGGCGCCACCGTGACCGAGGTATTCCGGCCCATCGAGCGCGTTGGCCTCTATGTTCCCGGCGGCAAGGCGGTCTACCCGTCTTCGGTCATCATGAATACCGTGCCCGCGCAAGAGGCCGGTGCCTCCAGCTTGGTGGTGGCCTCCCCGCCGCAAAAGGAACACGGTGGCTTGCCACACCCTACGGTCTTGGCCACGTGCCACATGCTGGGCGTGGAAGAAGTATGGGCCGTAGGCGGCGGCCAGGCGGTCGCGCTTTTGGCCTACGGCGATGCGGAAGAGGACGTAGAGCCCGTGGACATGATTACCGGTCCGGGCAATATCTTTGTCGCGGCGGCCAAAAGGGCGGTGCGCGGGGTAGTCGGTACCGATGCGGAGGCCGGCCCGACCGAAATCGCCATCTTGGCGGATGAGACCGCAAACCCCGTCTACGTTGCCTATGACCTCATCTCTCAGGCGGAGCATGATCCGATGGCGGCAAGCGTGTTAATCACGGCATCGGAAAGCGTGGCCCAGCAGGTGCAGCAAGAAGTCGAGCGCCGCTATACGGCAACGGAGAACTCCGTCCGCGCCGCTGAGGCCTTAACCGGCGAGCAATCCGGCATCGTGCTGGTGGATTCCGTGGACGCGGGCATCGCCGTGGCGAATGCATATGCCGCCGAGCACTTAGAAATCCACACCGCGCAGCCGCACGCGGTGGCAGAGCGCATCAACCACGCCGGCGCCATCTTCGTCGGGGCGTATTCCCCGGTGCCTTTGGGGGACTATTCGGCCGGTTCCAACCACGTGCTGCCTACCTCGGGTACGGCGCGGTTTTCCGCCGGGCTTTCCACCCACACCTTCCTCCGGCCGGTCAATCTCATCGATTATGACCGCGGCGCCCTGGAAGAAATCGCCCCCAACGTCATCGCCTTTGCTAATGCCGAGCGCCTTCCCGCCCACGGGGAGGCTATCCGCGCCCGATTCGAGGAGAAATAAATGGCCCAGCTACATGACCTACCGCTGCGCGAGGAATTGCGCGGCGAGACCGCCTATGGCGCCCCGCAGCTGCGGGTGGCCTACCAGCTCAATACCAACGAGAATCCTTTCCCGCCCTCGCCCGCGCTTGTCGATGCCCTCGTGGACGAGGTCCGCCGCTGCGCCAGCTCGCTCAACCGCTACCCAGAGCGCGATGCAGTCGAGCTGCGCACCGAGCTGGCCCGCTATGTTTCGCAGCAAACCGGCGTGGAAGTCACCTACGAGCAGGTCTGGGCAGCCAACGGTTCCAATGAGATCCTGCAGCAGCTTTTGCAGGCCTTCGGCGGGCCCGGGCGCAGCGTGCTGGGATTTACGCCGTCGTATTCCATGCACCCGATCCTTTCTGCCGGTACTCACACGCGTTTTATCGAGTGCCCGCGCGATGAGAACTTCGCCATCGATATGGACCGCGCCTTGGCAGCAGTGGCCGAGCACCAGCCCGACGTCATCTTTGTTACCACCCCGAATAACCCCACCGGTGGGGTAACCAGCCTGGAAGATATTGCCGCGCTTATCGATGCCGCCCCCGGCATCGTCATCGTGGACGAAGCCTACGCCGAGTTTTCTGACTCGCCGTCCGCGACGAGCCTGTTAGAAAAATACCCCACCAAGCTCGTGGTCTCGCGCACGATGTCGAAGGCCTTCGACTTTGCCGGCGGGCGCTTGGGCTACTTCGTGGCGGACCCGGCCTTCGTGGAGGCCATCATGCTGGTGCGCCTGCCGTATCACCTGTCCGTCTTATCCCAGGCAGCGGCCACTGTGGCCCTGCGCCACAGCGCAGTTACCCTCGCTACTGTGGCGACCATCGCTGCCGAACGCGACATGGTGGCAGGGCGCCTGCGCGAGATGGGCTATACCGTCATGCCGAGCGAATCGAATTTCCTTTTCTTTGGCAATTTTGCGGATCAACACCGCGTGTGGGAGCAGTTCTTGGATGAAGAGGTGCTCATCCGCGATGTAGGGATCGACGGGTATTTGCGCGTGACCATCGGCCTGCCAGAAGAAAATGCGGCCTTTCTGGCTGCGGCGGAAAAGCTAGCGACTACAGTAGGAGCGGATACTTCAAAGGAGTGATTTATGACAAACCGTGTGGGGCGTGCCCAAAGAGCAACATCGGAATCGGATATCACCGTTTCCATCGACCTTGACGGCACCGGGAAAAGCGACATTTCCACTGGGCTGCCGTTCTTTGACCATATGCTTACCGCATTTGCCACACACGGGCTCTTTGACCTGCAGGTCAAGGCTATCGGTGACGTGGAGGTTGATGCCCACCACACCGTGGAAGATACCGCCATCGTATTAGGCCAGGCCCTGCGGGAAGCAGTGGGGGATAAGGCCGGGATCCGCCGCTTCGGCTCCCAATTGCTGCCCATGGATGAAGCACTGGTAGAGGCGGTAGTGGACTTTTCGGGCCGCGCGTACTTTGTAATGAATGGCGAACCGGAACACCTGCAGTGGCAGGTCATCGGCGGGCACTATGCCACGGTGATTAACCGCCACTTCTTCGAATCCTTGGCCACGCACGCAGCTATTACCCTGCATGTCAACGTGCGCTACGGCCGCGATCCGCACCACGTGACCGAGGCTGAATACAAGGCGGTAGCCCGCGCGCTGCGCGCTGCCGTGGACCACGATCCGCGACAGACTGGAATCCCTTCGACGAAAGGAGCCCTGTAGCCCGTGCAGTTTATGATCCTCATCCTGTTTCTGGTGGCAGGCCTCTTGGTAGGAGGGGCCTGGTCCGCGTATCAGCAGGACTCGAAGTTTTTTACGGTCGTCGCCGCGCTTTTAGCCGTTATCACCGCGGCCGCGGCCATCGCCTGGATGGTTGGAGGCTTTAGTAAATGAGCGAATCCCAAGAGACCAATATTTGGAAGGTGCCCGGATATACGCCGACGATGGTAGCCATCGCCGCTGCCTTTGGCGCTTGGTCCATCCTGCTTCCTGTGGTGCCGCTTGCCGTCATTGATTCCGGCGGTTCCGCGACCTTGGCAGGTGGGGCCACCGGTATCTTCATGGCCTTTACGGTTGCCACGCAGATTATATCACCGTGGCTATTGCGCCGCTGGGGCTACCGGCGCGTAATGGCGCTGTCCGCTTTTACCCTGGGCGTACCGGCCTTTGGCCACCTGTTGGGTACCGACGCCTGGATCGTCTTGCTATTTTCCGCTATGCGCGGGGTGGGCTTCGGCGCCCTCACCGTGTCCGAATCCGCGCTCATTGCAGAGCTCTCGCCGGTGCGTCTGCTGGGTAAGGCCACCGGTATGATTGGTGTATTTACAGGCTTGGGGCAGATGATCTTCTTGCCGCTCGGCCTGTTCATGGCCGATTCGCTAGGATACGCCTCTACTTATATCACCGCCGGTCTGATCGGCTTCTTGGGTTTTGCTATGTGCCTGCGCATCCCCAAGATCAAGGTCACCTTGGCCGAGGATAACGATGAAGAAGTCAATATCATCCGCGTTCCTACCTGGAAGCTGGTGTTGGTCCCGGCTCTAGCCTTGACCACCTTCTCCATGAGCTACGGTGCAATTTCCTCTTTCTTGTCCCCCGCAATGCAGGAACTCGATGCCGCTAAGGGCGCCAGCCTGGCCGGTGTCATGTTGTCCATCGTCGGCGGCGCGGCGATGATCTTCCGTTACTTCGCCGGCGTGGTGGCAGACCGCACTGGCGCCCCAGGCAGCCTATACATTCCGACCCAGATCATGGCGATCATCGGTGTCGGGACGATTTCGCTCACCCTGTTTATGGAAGGCTCCATCTGGTGGCTGGTGCTCGGCGCCGTTCTTTTCGGTGGCGCCTTCGGTGTCGCACAAAACGAGGCCTTGCTATCCATGTTTGACCGGCTGCCCCGCGAGCGGGTCTCGGAGGCTTCGGCCATTTGGAATATTTTCTACGATAGCGGCACAGGCTTGGGCTCGACCCTGCTCGGCGCCATGGTGGCGGGCTATGGCTACGACGGCGCCTTTGGAGCGGGGGTTGCGATCCTTATCGCCGGGTTGCTGCTCACCACGGCGGACTTCATCCTGGGCCGGACTCGTATCAGCGAGACCAACGATATCCGCACCCGTTTGCGTCGAATGCGTAAGGTATAGCCCATGACAAAATCGGTGGTGTTATTGGACTACGGCGCGGGCAATATTCGCTCTGCCCAGCGTGCCCTCGAGCGCGTCGGGGCAGAGGTAACCGTCACGGCGGATCCTTATCAGGCCCTCGAGGCAGACGGGCTGCTGGTTCCCGGTGTAGGCGCGTTCGATGCCTGCATGACAGGGCTGAAGGCCGTGAATGGGCCGAGGGTCATCGGCCAGCGCTTAGCAGGGGAGCGGCCGGTCATGGGTATTTGTGTGGGAATGCAGGTGCTTTTCGATGCCGGCGTCGAGCACGGCATCCACTCCGAAGGCTGCGGCGAATGGCCGGGTACGGTCGAACGCCTGCAGTCCGATGTTTTGCCGCATATGGGCTGGAATACCGTCGAGATGCCGGATGACAGCGCGATGTTTGCCGGGCTTAATGCCGATGAGCGATTTTATTTCGTGCATTCCTACGGCGTGCGCCGCTGGGAATTAGAAACCGTCATTACTCGCCCGCCGCTGGTGAGCTGGTCCACGCACGCCGGTGATTCATTCGTGGCGGCAGTGGAAAATGGCGCGCTCTGGGCTACGCAATTCCACCCCGAAAAATCCGGGGATGCGGGCGCGCAACTACTGGAAAACTGGATGCACACGCTCTAGGTAGGATGAAACCATGACTTTTACGCTTTTGCCCGCAGTCGATGTCGCCGGCGGCAAGGCCGTGCGCCTAGATCAGGGAGAGGCCGGCACCGAAAAGGTCTACGGCGCCCCACGGGACGCCGCTCTCGAGTGGCAGCGCCAAGGCGCCCAGTGGCTGCACTTTGTTGATCTCGATGCTGCCTTTAACCGCGGCTCCAACCACGAGCAAATGGCGGGGATTACCCAAGAACTCGGTATCAATGTCGAGCTTACCGGCGGCATCCGCGATGATGCAGGGGTAGAGCGCGCACTGGCCACTGGCGCGAACCGCATCAATATTGGCACCGCCGCCTTAGAAAACCCAGAGTGGATAGAAAAGATCCTTGGGCAGTATGGCGAGAAAGTTGCCGTGGATTTGGCTGTGCGTTTAGAAGATGGCGAATGGCGCACGAAGGGCAATGGTTGGGTCTCCGATGGCGGGGATCTCTGGGAGGTACTCGAGCGCCTCGATGCCGCAGGATGTCAGCGCTTCGTGGTCACGGACGTGTCCAAGGACGGGACGCTGACTGGGCCCAATGTGGAATTACTGCGCGAGGTAGCTATGGCAACCGATGCCAAGGTGACCGCCTCCGGCGGCATTTCCTCCCTGGCAGATCTTAGCGATCTGGCTCGGTATGAAAATGAGGGCATCGATTCGGCGATCATCGGCAAGGCGCTATATGAGGGAAACTTCAGCCTGAATGAGGCACTAGCGGTAGTGGCAGAGGTAGAGCCGCTTCCCGCAGAGGTGCCCATCGATCCTTATGACCCCGAGGAAGAGTAAACGATGATGGATCCGCGCGAGTTGGTGGCCTTCGCGGAGGCGGCCGTTGACCAGGTCGAGCCCATCTTTCGATCCGGCATCGGGGCGCCACCGGCCCACTTTAAGAGCCGGGGCGATTTCGCCACAGAGGTGGACTTGGCCATCGAAAAGCAGCTGCGCGATATCTTGCAGCAGATGACCGGTATCCCAGTCTACGGGGAGGAATCCGGCGGTAGTATCCACGACACCGTGTGGGTCGTCGATCCAATTGATGGGACCGCAAACTATTCCGCGGGCAACCCGATGGCTGGCATCTTGGTGGCCCTGGTTCACGAAGGCCAGCCCATCGCGGCTGTCTCCGACTTTCCGCTCTTGAGCAGGCGTTTGGTTGCCAGCGACGGTTCGCCGCTGCGTTCTGCAGGCGGGCCGTCCGGCGGATTCGGTGGCGGGGAAGAGTCCCCAGAATTGGATGAAGCCCGTGGACACGTGGGTTGTTCCTCCTATCTTCCCACTGCGGCAATCCACGAATTGCGCGAAACCGGCTTGCGCCCGCGCATGACGGGCTCGGTGGGACTAGATAGTGCCTTCGTGGCCCAGGGAGTTTTTGACGGCGCCGTTAATTTCTCGCCGCACCCGTGGGATAACGCGGCGGGAGCGCTCCTTATTAAGGCCGCCGGGGGCATCGTCACGGATCCAGAGGGCAATCCATGGACCGTGAAGTCGGGGGGTATGGTCTCCGGTACCCCGCAGGTACACGAGACAATCCTGGAAATCCTATCTCACCACTCAACTTAATCCCACCCCACCGACCTGTGAAGGAGTAAGCCCCGCATGGCTGTAGCCGTACGCATAATCCCGTGCCTTGATGTGGATCAAGGCCGCGTAGTCAAGGGCGTGAATTTTGCTCACCTGCGCGATGCAGGAGACCCCGTGGAATTAGCCGCGCGCTATGAGGAATTGGGAGCGGACGAACTGACTTTTCTTGATGTCTCCGCCTCCAAACACGGCCGGTCCACCATGCTCGATGTGGTACGCCGCACCGCCGATCAAGTCTTTATCCCCCTCACCGTGGGCGGGGGAGTGCGCAGCGTTGACGATGTCCGCGAGCTCCTGCGTACTGGCGCGGATAAGGTATCGGTCAATACCGCCGCGATTGGCAATCCCAGCCTGCTGCGCGAATTGGCGGAAGTCTTCGGATCGCAGTGCATCGTCTTATCCGTGGACGCACGGCGCACCGACGCGGCGCACGCACCGTCGGGGTTTGAAGTTACGACACACGGCGGGACGACATCGGCCGGCATCGATGCAGTGGAATGGGCCCAGACCGGCGCCGAGCTGGGTGTGGGGGAGATCCTTTTAAACTCCATGGATGCAGATGGCACGAAGGCCGGATTCGACCTCGAACTTCTGCGCGCGGTGCGGGAAACGGTGAATATTCCCGTCATTGCCTCCGGCGGAGCGGGCGCAGCAGCGGACTTTCCACCCGCCGTTGAAGCAGGTGCCGATGCTGTCCTAGCAGCCAGCATTTTCCACTTTGGGGAGGTAGAAATTGGCGAGGTTAAAAAGGCCTTGGCAGATGCCGGAAACGAGGTGCGCCGATGAGCAATCCCGCAGATTATGAGCTAGACCCACAGATTGCTGCGCTACTCAAGCGCAATGAGCAAGGGCTCGTGCCAGCTATTGCCCAGGCCGATTCCGGCGAAGTGCTGATGCTTGCCTGGATGGATGACCATGCGCTTGCCCACACGCTGGCCACGCGCAAGGGAACCTACTTTTCGCGCTCGCGCGGCGAGTATTGGATTAAGGGTGAGACCTCAGGACATACGCAGGAGGTGCTCGGTGTGCGCCTTGATTGCGATGGCGATACCATCTTGCTGACCGTGCGGCAGCGCGGCGCCGCGTGCCACACCGGTGACCGGACATGCTTCGATGCGAAAGTTCTTTTAGGGGATGATTCCTAATGACGAGGCGACTTGGCCCGCTCCTTATTGCGGTGGGCACGGCGGTGCTGTGGTTTTCTTCCCGTAGCACTTGGGTAAAAGCGGTAAGCGAGGACGATAAGTCGGGCTCGGCAACCAATGAGATCGTGGGTTCCGCGTGGTCCCTAGAACTGATGGCATTGACGCTGATCCTCCTCGCCGGTGTACTCGCGGGGATTGCGCTTCGCCGAACGGGGCGGCGCATCGTGGCCATTGTGTGCGCCCTCGCCGCGGCAGGCGCCGCGTGGAGCCCTATTAGTCTGCTGACCAGCGGCGCTGATGCCGAGCGCGCGCAAAAAATATTGCAGGGTGCGTCCGCAAATGAAAACGCGGTGGATTCTGCCGCAATTTCTGATTGGGCTACCGTCATTTCCACGGAGGTCACTAAGCTGGGCCCCGTTGTCGCCATTATCGGGGCCGCGCTGGCATTTTTCGGCTCCGTACTCTTGGCCCAGAACCCGGGCAAGGACAAGGTCAAGGCGTCGAGCAAATACGAAACCCCTGCCGCCCGCCAAGAAAAGCTGGCGGAAGATTTGGAGACCTCATCCGATTCCGGCCGTGTGATGTGGGATGCGCTCGATAGCGATATCGACCCGACCGATGTAGGCCGTAAATAGCCCCGTTCGCGCAGCACAATTTCCGGAAACGCCCCGAATAGCGTTAATCTAAGTGTGATTTTAATCGCGCTTGGAGGGAGGTGCTCATGCCCACACCCATTGCCGTCGATCACCTGGTCGCTGGGGTGCTAGAGGATGTCGCCGCGCGTGAAGCACGCATTTCTTTCCAAGATATAAAGGCACGCTCACGGGATATGGAGCCTCCCCGCGATGCCCGCGCGGCCCTCTTAAAACCAGGGTGTTCAGTCATTACTGAGCTCAAGCGCGCCGTTCCTTATACCGGGGAAATTGCCCACGTGGGCTCGGCCGAGCAGATGGCCGAATGGGCGCGCACCTTTGAGGACTGCGGCGTGCATCTGATGGCCTGCCAGACGGATACGCGGCGCTTTAACGGATCGCTTGAGGATATGGCGGCTGCGCGCGCTGCCATCGATATCCCGATGATGGCGCGCGACCTTATCGTGGATCCGTACCAGATTCACGAAGCCCGCTGCTTTGGCGCCGATGCGATCCCGCTGCAGGTCGAGCTTTTAGAACAAGCCCGATTGGAAGCCCTCCTGGACCGCGCGGAATCGCTGGGGATGACTGCCATCGTGGAGGTGCGAACCTGCGGGGAGGTCAACCGCGCCATCAAGGCCGGCAGCAGCGTCATCGCGATCAATGCGTGGTCGCTTGCCTCGGATGAGATCAACCGAGAGGCCTTCAATGATATCGCCCCGGGGCTGCCGGAATCGCTTCTGCGCATCGCCGTGGGCGGGGTGAATAATGCCCGCAACCTTTTCCACTATGCCTCCCGCGGAGCGGATGCGGTACTGGTCGGCGAATCCGTCATGGCGGCCCAGGATCCCACCGCCTTGGCGCGCTCTCTCGTGGCTGCGGGCCAACACCCAGCGTGCCCCTCGCGTAAAAGTTCCTAGGAAAACTACCCCAAACTAGCTCACGGCCACTCTGATAAGGCACACTATCTACGTGCATACTCAGAATCTTGCAAATATTCCCTCTCCGCCGCAGGGCGTGGTGTGGCATCTTGGCTCCATTCCAATCCATGCGTATGCGCTGTGCATCATCGCCGGCATCCTCGTGGGCATGTGGATGACGCTGAGGCGATACACAGCCCGAGGCGGTAATCCCGATACCGTGTGGGATGCGACCATCGTCGTTATCCCCGCGGGCATCGTGGGCGGGCGGCTCTATCACGTCATCACGGATAACCAGAAGTACTTCTGTGATACCTGCAACCCAGTCGATGCCCTTAAGGTCACCAATGGTGGTCTCGGCATCTGGGGTGCGGTCGCCTTAAGCGCCGTAGCGCTGTGGGTAATGTTCCGGATCAAAAAGATCCCCTTGGCGCCGTTTGCGGACGCGGTGGCGCCTGGCCTCATCCTTGCCCAGGGCATCGGCCGGTTGGGAAACTGGTTTAATCAGGAGCTCTACGGTCGACCGACCGACGTTCCGTGGGCGCTGGATATTTACTACCGCGTCGATGAGGCAGGGGAGTACGCGCCGGTTTCCGGGCATTCTACCGGTGAGGTCATCGCTTCGGTGCATCCGACGTTTTTGTATGAGCTCATCTGGAACGTCCTGGTCTGCCTGTTCCTGTTGTGGGCGCACAAGGCATGGAAGTTGGGGCGCGGACGAGTATTCGCCCTCTACGTCGTGGGCTACACGCTGGGCCGCTTCTTTATCGAGGGCATGCGTTCAGACGAAGCCACCCATATCTTCGGTGTCCGCGTGAACCTCATTGTTTCTGCCGTTGTGTTTATTGCCGGCCTCATCGTCTTTTTCTTGCTGGACAGGCGGCGCAAGGGCCCCGAAACTCCAGAAGAAGTCGACCCGCGTTACTACCGCGAGCAGGCCGAAGGCGCTGCAGAAAATGGCGGCGAGGACGACGATAAACGCGTGGGAACCCCTCGTACCCAAGGCATCTCGGGCACTGCTAGCGGCCGCGAATGACCGGTTATGTGTGATCGTGTCCGATTGCCGTAGTTAAAGCGCCAAAAAATTGTGGCCTGTCGGCGCGCGAGGGAGTAGGTTGGGGGTTGTTCAATTTCCCCGATGGAATAGGCCAATAATGCTGGATAGAAGAACCAAAATTGTCTGTACTCTCGGCCCCGCTGTAGCCAGCGGGGACGGAATTTTGCGCCTTGTAGAAGACGGCATGAACGTCGCGCGCCTTAACATGTCGCACGGCGAGCATGCGGATCACGAAGCCAATTACAAGTGGGTCCGCGAAGCCACCGAAAAGACCGGCAGGAACGTAGGCATCCTGGCCGATCTCCAGGGCCCTAAGATCCGCCTCGGCCGCTTTAAGAACGGCAAAGAGCAGTGGGATAACGGTGAAATCGTCCGCATCACTGTAGACGATGTCGAAGGCACCCACGACCGCGTATCCACCACCTACAAAGGCTTGGCAGAAGACGCGAAGCCTGGCGATCGCTTGCTTATCGATGACGGCAAGGTCGCCGTCGTCTGCAAGGAAGTAGACGGCAACGACGTGGTGTGTGAGGTCACCGAGGGCGGCCCCGTATCCAATAACAAGGGCGTCTCCCTACCCGGCATGAGCATTTCTGTGCCGGCCCTGTCTGAGAAGGACATCGAAGACCTGCGCTTTGCCCTGCAGCTCGGCGTGGACTACATCGCGCTGTCCTTCGTGCGTTCGCCTGCCGATGTCGACAAGGTCCACGAGATTATGGACGAGGAAGGCCGCCGCGTGCCGGTCATCGCCAAGCTGGAAAAGCCCGAGGCCGTCGATGCCCTCGAGTCCATCATCTTGGCCTTCGACGCCGTGATGATTGCCCGCGGTGACTTGGGCGTTGAGGTTCCGCTGGAAGAGGTGCCACTATTCCAGAAGCGTGCTATCCAGATTTCCCGCGAGAACGCGAAGCCGGTCATCGTGGCCACCCAGATGCTGGATTCCATGATTGAGAACTCCCGCCCGACCCGCGCGGAGGCCTCCGACGTGGCCAACGCCGTGCTCGACGGCGCCGATGCGGTGATGCTCTCCGGCGAGACCTCCGTGGGTGCGGATCCGCACAACGTGGTGCGGACCATGTCGCGCATCGTCAAGCGTTCTGAGACCGATGGCCAGGTCCCGCCGCTGGCGCACGTCCCGCGCACCAAGCGCGGCGTGATGTCCTATTCCGCCCGCGATATTGCAGAGCGCCTGAATGCCAAGGCCATTGTTGCCTTTACCTCTTCCGGCGATACCGCAAAGCGCGTTGCTCGCCTGCACTCTGACCTGCCACTGCTGGTATTCACGCCGCATGAAGATGTGCGCTCCCAGCTGGCGCTGACTTGGGGTGCTGAGACCTTCTTGAGCCCCGACGTCAAGTCCACGGATGAGATGATGGAGGCTATCGATAAGTACCTGCTGGATTTGGACGAGTACGACGAGAATGACTTGGTCGTCGTCGTTGCAGGTACCCCTCCGGGAATCTCCGGCAATACCAACATGATTCAGTGCCACATTTTGGGAGAAACCATCAAGGACTAGCGCACTGAAAAATCCGCCGCGCCTCCACACTCCAGTGGAAAGGGGACGCGGCGGATTTTTTCTGTCAGCAGGAGCCGGAGTTAAGCGCCTAGGTACGCCAGCACCGCTGCATAGGCGGCCTGGGTGGAAGCCTTGACCGTGGGCTCGTAATCCGGCAGGAAGTTGGCCTGGTGATTGACCGGGGGATCGGCCAGCTCTGCTTCGGGGGTGCACCCTACGTGCCAAAAGACGTACGGCACGCCCCACGCCTGTGGCAGGTAACAAAAATCTTCGGAAGCGGTCGAGGGCGAGGCGGTAACGGATGCTTCCCCGAAGGTGGCCGCAAAGGACTCGTCGATGGGCGAATACGCGGCGGCGTCGTTATCGGTGACCTCGCCGTGCGCGTAGTACTCGAAGGTGGGGTCCTTCTCGCAGCCGGAGGCCACGCACTCGGCTTTTACCATGCGCTCTAAGGAGGCATAGACCTTCTCCGCCAGGGCTGGATCATAAAAGCGGGTATTGAGCACAAGCTCGGCGGAATCCGGGATGATGTTGTTTTTATCGCCAGAATGCAGCTCGCCCACGGAGATGACGAAGAACTCGTGCGGGGCTACCTCGCGGCCCACGATGGCCTGGAGCCGGGTGACGATCATCGCCGCAATATAGGTTGGGTCGATGGAATTATGCGGCATGGAGGCGTGGGCGGACTTGCCAAAGATGCGAATGCGCAGGGAGTCGCAGCCCGCCATGATGGGGCCGGCCGTATGGCGAACGGTGCCGGCACGACCGGGCATGACGTGTTGGCCTAAGCAAATATCGGGGCGTGGCACGCGCTCGGTGAGGTTATCGGCGATCATGTATTTCGCACCCATGGATGATTCCTCCGCTGGCTGGAACAGGGCGAGGAAGGTGCCGGACCAGGTATCGCGGGAGGCATCGAGAAGCGCACAGGCACCGAGTAGGGCCGTGGTGTGCATATCGTGCCCGCAGGCGTGCATGTAGTCATTGGTCGAGGAATACTCCACGCCGGTGGCCTCCTTGACCGGCAGGGCATCGAAATCGGCGCGCATGAGCGCGGTGGGGCCATCGCCGTTGCGGAAAATGGCGACCATGCCATGCCCGCCAATGTTTTCTTCTACCTCGCAATCAAACTCCGCTAACTTGGCGCGGATGCGCGCCGCGGTGCGTTCCTCCTCGTGGGAAAGCTCGGGGTGGCGGTGCAGATCTTCGTAAAAATCCCGCTGCCACGCCAGGTCAGTATCCGCAGAGTGGACCACGGAAGCGATGTTTGTGGAATAAGACATAGTTTTCATCCCTTTGGTTAGGGTAGGGTCAGCTATATGCCGACTATTCAATTCGATGTATTGGTTCCAGATGAGCAAGCGGACCGCGTGGAGGAAATTTTCACCACTGCCACCGATAAGCTGGTAGCGGGCGGATCGCTTACCTCCGCCGAGGTTACTCGCCCGGCAGATCCCCAGTTCCCTGAGGGCTTGGAGGAACAACTGCAGCAAAATTACCGCGATGAACATGAAGAGCGCGATTTAGAAGGAGCGCACGCCCACCGCTATAACATCGCGGTGGAGGGGGCGACCGGCTCCGTGAACCAGCTGGCTATGGTGCTGTCGCGTTTGCTCACGCCGCACGCCGTATTGCCCAAGGATCATGTGCTGCTGGAGGATGAGTTGGCGCATGAGCGCCCCGCCATCTTTCCGTGGACGGTCGAGATTCGCCCTTAGCCCAGCTGCTTGACGATGTCCCGGGCGGCCCTAGCCAGCTGCTCCGGCATCCCTCCTTCTTGATCTAGCTCCGCGGTGAAGTGCTCGGTGTCCTGATTGATGGCCCCGGCAATGATGCCAACCGGGGTAGAGGACTCCGCCGCCAGGTCCGCGACGGTGCCGACGACCTTGCCGGTTAAGGATTGCTCGTCAAACGCGCCTTCGCCGGTGATGACGAGGTCCGCCTGAGAAATGGCATCCGCGAGACCAAGGGCCTTCGCCACGTGGGCCCCGCCAGAAACGACGCGGGCGTGCTCATCGGTGCCCCATAGCGTGCGAGAAAGCCAGGTAAGGCCGATGGGGATGCCGCCTGCCGCACCGGTAAATTCAGTCTCTGGATCTGTGCCGGTGACCTTGCACAATTGGAGAAGTGCACCTGCAAGCAGGGCAACCTGCTCGCCCTCTGCGCCTTTTTGTGGCCCGTACATGGTGGCTGCCTGCATGGCCTTAGCCCGGGTATCGGCCAAGAGCGTGAAATCAACCATGCCCGCTTTGATGTTTAATTGCGCGGTATCGATGGAATCGAGCTGCACCAATGGGGCGCCGCCCTTGGGCAGGGCATAGCCGCGTGCATCGTGGGCGGCGGCGCCGAGGGCCGCAAGGATGCCCATGCCACCGTCGATGCTGGCCGTGCCGCCAAGGCAGAGCACGATGGAGGTGGCGCCGCGGGATTGGGCATCGGCAAGCAGCACGCCGGTGCCATAAGAATCCGCGTGGAGGGGATCGAGCGCGTCGCGGACCGCGGGCAGTCCGGTGGCGGCGGCAACGTCGATGAAGGCCGTGTGCCCAGCGAGGAAATACTGCGCTTCGGTCAAGCGCCCCACCGCATCCGTGGTGGGAAGGGTAATGGTCTGGGTTTCTTGCCCGCCCGCCGCGGCGGCCTGGGCCAGCACCTGTGCGGTGCCTTCGCCGCCATCGGCCATTGGCAAGGTGGTGACGGTGGCGGTGGGGCAGTGCTGGCGAATTCCGTTGGCGATTCCGGCTGCGGCTTCTGTGGCAGAAGCGGTACCTTTAAAAGAGTCAGGCGCGACGACAATATGCATGCCCGCGATTATAAAGCCCGCGACCCGCACCGCGGCTTTTTGCTAGGAATCCGAACGTCCTACAGAAAATATTTATCTTTATTGCCGCAGGTGAAAGCGGGTAATTGGGGGACTGAGAAATAATTGTACTTGCATTATCGGTAGATTGATAGGAAACTAGTTCCTGCTAGTCAAACTCCACGAGAATGGGATTTATACACTATGTCTGTTGATAGCCAGATTTCTGAGTACTACGACAAGCTACTCAAGCGCAACGCCGGTGAGCCGGAATTCCACCAGGCGGTGTCCGAGGTGCTGGATTCGCTCAAGATCGTCCTGGATAAGGACCCACACTACGCAGACTACGGTCTGGTTGAGCGCCTGTGTGAGCCAGAGCGCCAGCTCATCTTCCGCGTCCCATGGGTTGATGACAACGGCGAGGTGCAGGTCAACCGCGGCTTCCGTGTGCAGTTCAACTCCGCGCTCGGCCCGTACAAGGGCGGTCTGCGTTTCCACCCCTCGGTAAACCTGGGCATCATTAAGTTCTTGGGCTTTGAGCAGATCTTTAAGAACTCCCTGACCGGCCTGCCCATCGGTGGCGGCAAGGGTGGCTCCGACTTTGACCCGAAGGGCAAGTCTGAGCAGGAAGTTATGCGCTTCTGCCAGTCCTTTATGACCGAGCTGCACCGCCACATCGGCGAGTACCGCGACGTTCCTGCCGGCGATATCGGCGTTGGCGGCCGCGAAATCGGCTTCCTGTTCGGTCAGTTCCGCCGTCTGACCACCCAGCACGAGTCCGGCGTCCTGACCGGCAAGGGCCTGACCTGGGGCGGTTCCTTGGTACGTACCGAGGCCACCGGCTTCGGTGCCGTCTACATCACCGAAGAAATGATGAAGACCCACGGCGAGTCCTTCGACGGCGCCAAGGTCATCGTGTCAGGTTCCGGTAACGTTGCCATCTACGCCGCCGCAAAGGCACAGGAACTCGGCGCTACCGTCGTCGCAATGTCTGACTCCTCCGGCTACATCACCACCCCGAATGGCGTGGACGTTGACCTGCTTCGCGATGTCAAGGAAGTTCGCCGCGAGCGCATCTCCACCTACGCCAAGGAAGCTGGCAACGGTGTGGAGTTCCACGAGGGCGGCAATATCTGGGACGTCCAGGCTGATGTTGCACTGCCGTGTGCAACCCAGAACGAGCTCGACGGCGAGTCCGCCAAGAAGCTCGTCGAGGGCGGCGTCCGCTACGTTGCAGAGGGTGCCAATATGCCGTCCACCCCGGATGCGGTACACGTATTCCAGGACTCCAAGATCAACTTCGCACCCGGCAAGGCTGCCAACGCCGGTGGCGTGGCAACCTCTGCACTGGAGATGCAGCAGAACGCATCCCGCGACTCCTGGTCCTTCGAGTACACCGATGACCGCCTGCGCGGCATCATGAGCAACATCTTCAAGAACATCGACAACACGGCCAAGGAATACGACCGTGAAGGCGACTACGTGGCTGGCTCCAATATCGCCGGCTTCAAGAAGGTGGCTGACGCCATGCTGGCACAGGGCGTTATCTAAACTCCCTTAACCCACGGCTCCCCATTTCCCCGCACCCGCGGGGAGACGGGGAGCTTTTGCATTGCTGCGGCACGTGCTTTCGCCCTTTGGTGGCTCGGTGGCCAGCCCTAGAAGGATCGGGTTGGTCTTGAGTTAGAGCCACGCGGACAATGCGGCTGAATGCGCCAGTGCCGCAGGTATGTGGAGGGAAAATGGGTTAATCGCACACGGGAAGCGAATTGAACTCGGAGAGCTTTAGCCTTCGTTGCATTGGCCTGAGGATCCAGGGCGCGCCCTCCACACAATGCGGGGTGGCGCGTTGTAGAATTCCCAGCATGTACCGTGTCTTTGAATCCCTTGATGAATTAGTTCAGCATTTGGAGCAGGCTTCTGGCTTTCCCATGACCTCCAATTGCTTGGTTCCCCGCCATGAGATGCTGGCGCTTCTCGATGACCTGCGCAACGCGCTGCCCGTAGAAATCGACGATGCGCAGGATGTTTTAGACAAGCAAGACGAGATTATCCGCGGCGCCGAAGAGCGTGCGGATAACACCATTAATGAGGCGTCTGCGGAGGCCACCGACATGGTGAGCCAGGCGCGCCAAGAGGCCGATACCACGGTTGCGCAGGCAGAAGAACATGCGCAGCGGCTAGTGGCCGATGCCGAGGCACGCGCCCAGTCCACCGTTGAGCAAGCCCGCGCAGATGCAGACCGCACCATTGCTCAGGCCAACGAGGAATACGAACGCTCGGTGGCTGAGGGCCGCCAAGAACAAGAACGTTTGGTCTCTGAGTCTGAAGTCGTCCGCCGTGCCAACGAAGAAGCCAACCGGATCGTGGAGACCGCATACACCGAATCCAACCGGCTGCGCACGGAGTGCGATGACTTTGTAGATAGCAAGCTTAGCGAATTTGAAAGTTCCCTCAGCGGCCTCCTGCGCACCGTAAACTCCGATCGTTCCGCGCTGCGCGGTGGGGCCGGCGTGCGCTCTCGCGGCGGCGACTACCTGCCGTCCACGAACGCCGGTTCTTCCCGCGGTGGTGCTAGCGCCCCGCGCTATGGTGAGGGCGACGGCTACGAGCGCCGCTATACCGAGCGCTAACCGCTCTGGCGAAAAGGCACGACGCTTAAAAAGTCCTGCTGCACGGGTGATTTGCGAAAACCGCGTCGCCGTGCAGCAGGACTTATTGTGCCTGTGGGAAGCTAGACCGAGCTGCGCGAGTTGGAATAGCGCGGCGTGGGGGACGATGAGGGGGCATCGGCAAGCGCGGCGTCAGCAGTATTCGTAGCAGGGTGAGGGCGCTGGTTCTGGACCGCTACGAAGGCTACAATCCCCGCGCTGACCAGGCCGGGGAAGAGGAAGGTGACCAGGGATGTGGTGAAGTAGGAGGTGAGCGAGGTCATCGAGCCGCTCATAAAGTCTTGGGGGAAGAACATCGCGCTAAGACTAATAACCGCGCCTGCGGTAAGGAACATCGTGCCGACGCTAAGCAGCGCGCAGGCAAGGGCTTCGCGCGAAAGCCACGTGATGGCGGCGGCGCTGGCGGAAAAAACTAGGGCGCCGGTAAGTACTGTGAGGTCGAGTCCGGAAGGGATGACCAAAATCGCGCCGGCGATAAGCCCCGCGCACAAGCTGAGGATGAGGGCGGAGGAAAGGCGCAGGCCCCTGTCGCCGTAGATGCCGGAGTGGTCGGCCTTGGGCAGGCGATGGAGGACTGCCCCAGAGATGACCAAGAAGGTGGCGGGAAGGCAGCACAACACTCCGAATCTAGGAGCGATAGCGCTCAAATCTCCTGAGGCCGCGGCCAAGTGGTAAGTCATGCTTTCAGGCTAAGGCCGCCGCGGCCTGCAGGAAAGGGAAAACCGGCAAGCCATAGCGCTTTATGCCCAAACCTTCAGTTTCTTGCCAGAAAATGCGGTCGTGCCAGCAACTACGCGGAGTTTGCGAGGCAGGGTAGACTACCAACTGTTATGACATCTCCATTGAAGTTCGATGTGGGCGAATTACTAAACGCCCAAGGCACTGACGCAATGCCGGAACAACGCACCCAGACGGGCCCTGCACCGGAAAGGATCGGCGTGGAAATGATCGCCATCCCCAAAGGCGAAGATCTCACCGTTGCCGCGACCCTGACCCCGCTGGGTTCAGGCGTTCTGGTTGATGCGGATATCTCGGGCGTTCTCACGGGCGAGTGTGCGCGCTGCTTAAAAGAGCTCCACCCGCAGCTGGATTTGCACGTAACCCAGGTCTTTGCCGCCGATGAATCCTTTGTCAGCGGCGATGAAGCCGATTCTGATGATGCCGGTTCGGGCGATGAAATCCCAGAAATCGAAGACGATGAGCTGGATCTGCTCCAGGCGGTCATCGATGAAGCCGGCCTGAACCTCCCGTTCGCCCCCGTCTGCGAAGACGGCTGCGATATTCAGACCCCAGAGGGTGTGACCACCGGAATTTCTGGGGAAGAAGAGGAAGAGGAGAAGGTAGACCCGCGCTGGGCCGGTCTGGAGAAGTTCCTATGAGCCGCAAGAAGAAGCTAACCGGGCACGAGGCATGGGAGGCCGCCTTTGCGGCGGTGGACCACAGCTCGCTCTTGGAATCGCTCGGGGTTGGTCTGGAACCAGAAAACCTGCGCTTGGCGCTGACGCACCGCTCTTTTGCCAATGAAAATGGGCACCTGCCTAATAATGAGCGCCTCGAGTTCTTGGGCGATGCTGTCTTGGGCCTCTCGGTGGCCGCGAAGCTGTACGTGACGTATCCATCGCGCCCGGAATCCGATATCTCTAAGATGCGCGCGTCCATTGTCTCGCGCTATGGGCTTTCCGATATCGCGCGTGAAATCAACCTGGGCCCGCATATCTTATTGGGCAAGGGCGAACAGTCCACCGGTGGCCGCGATAAGGACTCCATCCTGGCAGATACCACCGAGGCGATTTTCGGCGCCATTTACCGCGAGCACGGCTTTGAAACCGCCCGCGATGTCATCCTGCGCCTCTTTGCGGAAAAGATCGATAATGCCTCCGTCAGCGGCCGCCACTTGGACTGGAAGACCACCTTGCAGGAGCTGTGCGCTGAGTTAAAGGCGCCCATGCCGGTCTATTCGGCTACCGCCACCGGCCCGGAACACGATCAAACCTTTAGCGCCGTTGCCACCGTCGCCGGGCTGACCGTGGGAAATGGGCAGGGCCACAATAAGAAATTAGCGGAGCAGCAGGCCGCGCAAGAAGCATGCCAAACCCTGCGCGAAACCCCATTGCTGGTGCAAGGGACCGCCCATAAAGAAGGCTAAATAATGCCAGAACTGCCCGAAGTGGAATCGGTGCGCCGCGGGGTGGAAACCTACGTCGTGGGTAAAGAAATTACATCGGTAGACATTGCGCACCCACGGGCGAACCGCGGCCAAGATGAACCGCTGGCGGGCCTTGTCGTGGGCAAGGAAATCGCCGCGGTGGCCCGCCGCGGTAAATTCATGTGGCTGGAATTCGTGGGGGAGGACCCGATGGATAGCCACCGCTACGTGCTTTTTATTCACTTGGGCATGTCGGGGCAGCTGCGTATCGGCCACACCGACTCCCCGCACCGCCGCATCACGGTAGTACTTAGCGATGCCACCGAGCTGCACTTCGTGGATCAGCGCACCTTTGGATACTGGCTGTATGCGCCCTGGTCCACGATCTCGCATATCGGTTTAGATCCCCTGGAACCCGATTTTGATATCGCCAGCGCTGCGCGCCGCCTGCGGAAGAAGAAAACCGCGGTAAAAACGGCGCTGTTGGATCAAACGCTGGTATCTGGCATTGGCAATATCTACGCCGATGAAGCGCTGTGGGCAGCGCGCATTTCACCGCGCAAGAAAGCTTCAGCCCTGCGGCAAAAAGACGCCGTGGCGCTATTGAGCGCGGCACAGACCGTGATGTCTGCCGCCCTCAAAGCGGGGGGAACGAGCTTTGATTCTTTGTACGTTAACGTCAACGGTGAATCCGGCTATTTTGCGCGCTCCCTTGCGGCCTATGGCCGCGCTGGCCAGCCATGTTCCCGCTGCGGCACGACCATTGCGCGCTCCGTCATCGGGGGCCGCTCGAGCCATTATTGCCCCCATTGCCAATAGGGCTTTACCTGTGAGGTTCACGTTGTGCACCTTCAGGCAGTAAATTAATCCGCATGGAATTTCTCGAAAATGTCGTCACGACATTTAACGATGGCGTGTGGACATACATCCTGCCCTGGCTGCTCATTGGAGCGGGCCTTCTATTCGGTGCGCGCACCGCAGTGGTGCAGATTCGCAAGGTGCCCGATATGCTCCGCGCCGTGGTCGAGCGCCCCAAAACCGACGACGAGGATGAGGGCGCAGGAAGCGGGGGAATCTCCGCATTTAAGGCATTTACCATCTCTGCTGCCTCGCGCGTGGGCACCGGCAACGTTGCCGGCGTCGCGGTGGCCATTTCGCTGGGCGGTCCTGGCGCCGTCTTCTGGATGTGGATCATCGCCCTCCTCGGCGGCGCTACCGCCTTTGTGGAATCCACCTTGGCGCAGCTGTGGAAGGTCCGCAATGGCGATACGTACCGCGGCGGTCCGGCCTACTACATGAAGCGCGGGCTGGGCTGGGGCCCGCTCGGCGTTCTTTTCTCTATCGCCATCGTCTTTACCTTCGGCTTGGTCTATAACTCCTTCCAGACCAACGCCATCGCAGAGGCCGTGGCCTTTTCCTTCGGCCGCGAAGACGATGCCACCTTTGGCTCCATCATTGGCATCATCATCGCGATTGCCGCGGGCCTCATCATTTTTGGCGGAGTAAAGCGCATTGCCAATATCACCCAGGTGGTCGTTCCGTTTATGGCCCTGGCGTACCTGCTCATCGGTGGCTTCGTGGTCATTACGAACTTTGACAAGGTCCCGGGCATGCTGGGCGATATCATCGGCCACGCGCTCGGCTTTAAGGAAATCGCCGGCGCGAGCATCGGCGCCGCGATGATGAAGGGCATCCAGCGCGGCCTGTTTTCCAATGAGGCCGGCGAGGGTTCTGCCCCTAACGCGGCGGCTACCGCCACCGTCTCCCACCCGGTCAAGCAGGGCCTGGTGCAGACCTTGGGCGTGTACTTCGACACCATCGTGGTCTGTACCATTACCGCCTTCCTGATCTTGCTTGGCCCGGAGGTTGCCTACGGCGAAGAGGCCGAGGGCGTTTCCCTTACCCAGGCGGCCTTGTCCGCCGAGGTTGGCCACTGGGGTATTCACTTCGTCAGCTTCATCTTGTTCTTCCTGGCCTTTTCTTCCATCTTGGGCAATTACTACTTGGCAGAGGCCAACCTGGAGTACCTCACCACCAATAAGACGGTGCTCAATACCTTCCGCCTCGTGGTGCTGTTCTTCGTCTGGTTCGGCGCAGTCGGATCCCTGCCATTGGTCTTCGCCCTGGCGGATACCGGTGCGGCGACGATGGTGATTCTGAATATCATCGCCATTGTTCCGCTATCCGGCGTGGCCATTCAATTGCTGAAGAACTTCAACGAGCAGCGCAGTAAGGGCATCGATCCGGTCTTCCACCGCGATATGCTTCCCGATGTCCCCGGCGTGGAGTGCTGGGACGGTTCTGACCCCGTGACCCGCCGCAGCGACGCGGACCGCAAAATCTTGCGCGATCGCGGCGAGGCCGATCGCTACTAATAAGGAAGGTGCAGTGACATGGAAAGAATGACTGCCTTTGTGCACGGCAACGTGCAAGGAGTGGGCTTTCGCTGGTGGACGCGGTCGCGCGCACTGGAATTAGGCCTTTCTGGGCATGCGACCAACCTGGCAGACGGCCGAGTGCAGGTTGTCGCTGAGGGCCCGCGCGCAGACTGTGAGAAGCTCCTAGAACTTTTGCAGGAGCAACCGAGCACCACCCGCCGCCCCGGCAGCGTCGATCTCGTGGTCGAGCAGTGGGCCGCTGCAAAGGGCGAAAGCGGCTTTGTCGAGCGCTAATAGCCAACCCAATGCTGGCTGCAACTCGTGTCTGAACGGCTTGCTACACTATCCCAAATGCACCTGAAATCGCTGACGCTCAAAGGCTTTAAGTCATTCGCGTCGGCGACGTCTCTCAAATTTGAGCCGGGCATCTGTGCTGTTGTCGGCCCGAATGGTTCCGGCAAATCCAACGTGGTCGATGCCCTTGCCTGGGTCATGGGAGAAGCTAGCGCGAAAACCCTGCGCGGCGGCAAGATGCAAGACGTCATCTTCGCCGGGGCAGGCGACCGCAAGCAATTGGGCAGGGCCGAGGTCACGCTCACCATCGATAATGCCGATGGTGCGCTACCCATCGAGTACTCCGAAGTATCCGTTACCCGCCGCATGTTCCGCGATGGCGCGAGCGAATACGAAATCAACGGGGCCAAGGCCCGGTTGATGGATATCCAGGAGCTGCTTTCTGATTCCGGCATCGGCCGGGAGATGCACATCATCGTGGGGCAGGGCAAGCTTTCTGAAATCCTGGAATCGCGCCCCGAGGATCGCCGCTCCTATATCGAGGAAGCCGCCGGCGTGCTGAAACATCGCCGCCGCAAAGAAAAGGCCCAGCGCAAGCTTACGGGCATGCAGGCCAATTTGGACCGCCTGCAGGATTTGACCGATGAGCTGGGAAAACAGCTAAAACCCCTGGCGCGGCAGGCAGAGGCCGCCCAGCGCGCGGCGACGGTGCAGGCGGATGTGCGCGATGCGCGCCTGCGCTTGGCCGGAGACCGCATCGTCGGCCTGCGGCAGAAGCTTTCCGCTGCCGAGCTGACCGCGACAGCGCTATCTACCCAGGTGGAAGAGACCACGGCGCAGCTCGAAGAAGCGACCGAGCACCAAATGGAGCTGGAAACCCAGCTGGAGGAGGTCACCCCGCAGGCAGAAGCTGCCCAAAAACTGTGGTTTGATCTCTCGACCTTGTCCGAGCGCATTGCGGCGACCCAGCGCATCGCAGAGGAGCGGGCGGATAATGCCGGGTCCCAGGTCGCCTATGCCGGCCAGGATCCGGATGATCTTGAGGCCAAGGCGACGCGCGCGGACGAGGAGCACGAGGAGCTCGTGGTAGCGGCAGAAGAAGCTGCGGAGCGGTTAGAAAGCATTCGGGAGGAAGTGGCGGAGCGTCGGCAAGCATTCGAGGCCGCCGAGCACGAACATATGGCACAGGTGCGCGCCATTGCGGATCGCCGCGAGGGAGTTGTGCGCCTTTTTGCCGCCGAAGAAAAGGCGGCGGGGCAGGTAGCCAGCGCGGAAGAGGAGTTGGCGCGGCAGGAAGAGGCCGTGGCTTCGCTGCAGCGCCGCACCCAGAATGCGCAGGCAGAAGCCGCTGAGGTAGCGCAGAAGTTGGATAATTATGCCGCGGAGCGCCAGCCTTTGGAGGAGGCGCATACGCGGGCTGCCAGCGAGTCCGGTGCTGCCGATAAGCGCTTGGATCAGCTCCGCGATGCCCAGCGCGAGCGCGAGCGCAGTGTCTATACGTTGCGGTCCCGCATCGATACGCTGTCCCAGACCATCCCCGAGTCGGTCGAGGTGGGCGAAGAATTCCAGCCATTGGCCGCGTATATTTCCACCACCTATGAATCGGCGGTTGCGGCCGCGTTGGGCACCTTCGCAGAGGCGCAGGCGGGGCAGTTGACCGAGGGCTTGATTGCGGATCTGGAGAAGGGCCCGCGCTCGGCGCTGCTGGATGCGGCGGCGGCAGCGCCTGCGAACTCGTGGCGCGTCGATGCCGATCTGCCGCCGCAAGCCTCCTGGTTGCTGGATCACGTCACGGTGCAACCTGAGGTTTCGGCGGCGTTGCACCGGCTGCTTGCCGATGTCGTCCTTGTCCCCGATATTGCCCACGGCCGGCGCCTCGTGGCCGATGATCCGCGCCTGCGCGCCGTGACCGCGTCCGGGGTTGTCATCGGCGAAGGCTGGGTCGAGGTCGGCACCGGTTCCTCGTCTACCGTGGAGGTCACCGCCCGCATCGCGGAGGCTGAAGAAGAGCTAGAGCAGGCAAATCAAGCCCTGCACGAGCTTTCCGGCACTTTGGAAGGTGCAAAGATTGCCGCCGAGGATGCCCGCGTGACGGCCGCGTCCGCCAAGGCCGCGTTGCGGGAGCACGATACCGAAGTTGATGCCTGGAAGCGCGATCATCACCGCCTGGAGAAGCAGTACGAGGCCAATAAGGCGGAGCTGGAAAAGTCCGCGCAGCGCGCCACTGAGATCGAGGTGCGGCTGCAGAAAGCCAACCAGGAGCTTGCCGATGCCCGCGATAGGCTCGCCCGCGTCGACGCCGACGATCAACCAGACGAGCCCTCGTCCGCCGATAGGGATGCCGCCTCGGCCGCGCTGGAAGAAGTTAAATCCATGGAAATGGAGGCCCAAGTCGCGGCCCGATCGGCGCAAGAGCGCGTGGGCCAAGTTGCCGGCAAGGCCGATAGCTTGCGGCGCCAGGCCCAACACGAGCGCCAGGCAAAGGCCCGCCATGAACAGGCCATGGCTCGCCGTAAGGCGCAGGGGCAATTGGCATCGGCAGTGGCACGGCATGCACAGGATTTGGCCGCGCGGGCGAACCAGCTTTTAAGCCGCGCCACCTCTGAGCGCGATGAGTTTGTCCACGAGCGCAACTCCTTAAATTCCCAATTGCAGCAGGCCAAGCAGGCGGTATCGGCCGCACGCCAAAATAGCGACCGGCTAACGGCGCGGGCGCACGAAGCAGAACTGGCCCGCTCGCAGGCACAGGTGCGCCTGGATGAAGCGGAAAAAAAGATTGGCGAACAGTTGGGCATCGCCATCGCTGACCTGCTGCGCGATTTCACCCCGGGCGAAGACTTTGACCGCAGTGCGGAAAAGTCGCGGCTGCAGCAGGCGGAAAAGGATTTGAATTCCTTGGGCAAGGTCAACCCCTTGGCCCTGGAGGAATATAAGGCGCTGGAGGAGCGATACAGCTACCTGTCCACACAGCTCGATGACGTCATCCAAGCCCGTAAGGACCTCGCCGGGGTGATTTCGGACGTGGATAAGCAGATCTTGCAGCTGTTTACCGATGCCTGGCGGGATGTGGAAGCCGAATTTCCCAAGGTATTCAATACCCTCTTCCCGGGTGGAGAGGGCCGGTTGATCCTTACCGAGCCAGAAGACATGCTCACCACCGGCATCGAGGTAGAAGCCCGCCCGCCAGGCAAGAAGGTCAAGCGCCTCTCGCTGCTTTCCGGCGGCGAGAAATCCCTTACCGCACTGGCCATGCTCGTCGCGATCTTCCGCGCGCGCCCCAGCCCGTTCTACGTCATGGATGAGGTCGAGGCAGCGCTTGATGATGTCAACCTGCGCCGGCTCATCGCCCTATTCGAGGAACTGCGGAAGGATTCCCAGCTCATTGTCATCACGCACCAGAAGCCGACCATGGATGTGGCCAATGTCTTATATGGCGTGACCATGCGCGGCGATGGCATCACCCGGGTCATTTCCCAGCGCATGAATCCAGCCGGACTCGCGCCAGGAGCCGAGCAAGCGAGCCAGGATGCGACACGGCTGGGGGTTGATGCGCCGCAATCAGGTGGTACGCAGCAGTCAACGGAATAGAAGATTTCGCCGCCTTTATGTGCCGCAAGCCCGAAAGGCTGGCACTATAGAGGCATGAATTCTTTATGGTTATGGATCGGCATAGCAATCGTTGTGATTGTGCTGATTGTCGTCTTTATTGCAATCGGCAAAAAGCGCGGTGAATCCAAGAAGGTTTCTTTCGAGAAGCCCAAGGAAGAAGAGCCTAAGCAGCTAACGCAGGAGCAAAAGTCCGGCAATTACCAGGCCAAGTCCGGCTTTAACTTTGCCCCTGCGGGCTCAAAAGAACCCGAGAAGGTAGCCCAAGAAAAGCCACAGCAGGCCCAACCGCAGCAGGCTAAGCAGGAGCAGCAGCCGGAGTCCTCGGAGAAATCGGAGCCGAGCGCCACCGATATCGCCAATGCGCAGCTCAACGGCGAAGAGCCACCGGCGGCCAAGCGGCCTGAACCGACCAAGGATGAGGACGCTGCACCCGAAAAGGCAGCCACGCAGGAAGAGCCGCAGAGTCAAGAACCTGCGGCCGGTGAGCAGCCAAAGAAGTCCGCAGAACCTGAGCAACCTGCAGAAGACGACGGCGCTGGCGATAAAGTTAAGGCCGAGTCCGAGCCTGCCTCCACTCCGGAACCGGAATCCAAGCCTGCGGCGGATAAGCCTGAAGACAAGGGCGGTGCCGGTACGGCAGCAGCAGCGGCCGCCGCTGGGGGAGTCGGCGCCGCTGGTGCTGCAGCTTCTGCGGATCGCAAGGAGTCTGCAGCAGATGAGGCAAAGGATCATTCTGACAAGCCGGATTCCGCGCAAGCTTCCGCACCTGCTTCCGGAAATACAGAAGTAGAGGATAAAGAAGTAAAGGACAGCGAGCACGCCGCTCCAGCTGCGGCTGAGAAGCCCGCGGCAGAAAGTGCGGACGACCACCACCGCGGCGAGCCGGACCATGAAGAAAAAGACCCGGAAGACGTTGTATCCGTCGAGGCCGCCGAGGTAGAAGACGAATCGCCGGTCTTCGATGCGGTGGTAGATGATAAAGACGCTGACCACATCGAAGAACGCGTTGATAACCACGAGGAAGCCGAAGAAGCTGCGGCTGCCGCCGATGCACAAACGGATGCTGCGGAAGCAGCTAAGGAACAAACCCCGGTGCCAGATGGCGAACCTGCTGCGGCGGCCCAGCCCACCGAGGACATCGCTCCGGCGGGAGGCCGCCTCGGCCGTCTGCGCGGGCGCCTCTCTCGTTCCCAGAACGCCATCGGCCAAGGCCTGATGGGAATTCTTTCCGCCGGCGATCTGGACGAAGACGCTTGGGAGGAGATCGAAGATACCCTCATCATGGCGGATCTGGGCACCAAGTCCACGATGAAGGTCACCGATTCATTGCGCGACAAGATTGCTGAGCGTGGCGTGTCGAGCGAGGAAGAGGCCCGTGCCATGCTGCGTGAATGCCTCATCGAGGCCTGCCACCCAGAAATGGATCGCTCCATTCGCGCGATGCCCAATGACGGTAAGCCTGCCATTGTCATGGTCGTGGGTGTCAACGGCACCGGTAAGACCACCACCACCGGTAAGCTTGCCCGCGTCCTCGTATCGATGGATCACAGCGTTCTGTTGGGTGCGGCAGATACCTTCCGTGCTGCGGCTGCAGACCAGCTAGAAACGTGGGGACGCCGCGTGGGCGCCGAAACCGTGCGCGGCAAGGAAGGCGCAGACCCAGCCTCCGTGGCCTTTGATGCCGTGGCCACCGGCGTGGAACAGCAGGTCGATGTCGTTTTGGTCGATACGGCCGGCCGCCTGCACACCTCGACGGACCTGATGGATCAGCTGGGCAAGGTCAAGCGCGTCGTAGAAAAGAAGACCGAGGTTGATGAGGTCCTCTTGGTTCTCGATGCCACGGTGGGCCAAAACGGCCTGGCACAGGCTCGCATTTTCCGCGAGGTCGTGGATATTTCCGGCGTGGTGCTCACCAAGCTGGATGGCACGGCGAAGGGCGGCATCGTCTTCCAAGTGCAAGAGGAATTGGGCGTTCCAGTCAAGCTTGTGGGCTTGGGTGAGGGCGCCGATGACCTTGCGCCATTCGAAGTTGAAGGATTCGTCGATGCCTTGTTAGGTGAGAAATAGGGTCTTCTCCCTCAATCGTTTTAGATAACTCCCCAGTACCTGGCTGCTCATAAAATGAAGTAGTCGCGGGTGCTGGGGAGTTTTTCGTGCCTATGTGCCTTGCAGGTATGTCCTGCGAGCATGAGGAGCCGTGGATTGCTGTGATCTGCATTGGGCTGGTGAGCAATGGTAATCTGGTAGGGCTGTATTTAGTGATTCGGTGCGAAATTCGCATCAATCCAAGACCAAGGTTCGTGAGGCAAGTATTTCGTGACGCTACTTTTTGCTGTCCTCCTCGCAGCATTGGCAGTGATCTTGGCACCGGTGACCGTAAAGGTCATGGACCGACAGGCGGGCTATCCACTAGCCGTCCTCTTTCTCATCGCAGCGGTGCTCATTGCTAAGGATTTTTCTGCCATTGCAGCGGGGGAGGAACTCAGTTTCCAAGCCACCTGGGTACGCGATTTTATTGCACCGGGGGTTGATGTAAGTTTCGCTCTGCGTGGAGATGCTTTGAGCATCTTCTTCGCCATGTTGGCTCTTGTCATTGGCGCTGTTGTGCTGACGTACTCGGCAGCGTATCTCCCGAAAAATGAGGGAAATACGAGCTTTTATACATTGATGACGGCGTTTACGCTGTCCATCTTGTTGCTGGTTCTGGCCAATGACGTTGTTGTCCTATTCCTCGCCTGGGAGCTTGTCTCCTTGGCTTCTTTCATGCTCATTGCGCGTTCTGGCTCCGGGGGAGAGGCGGGTTCACAGCGCACCTTAATCCTGACGTTCATCGGTGGCCTTACGCTATTGACGGCATTGGGCATCGCCGCAGTGACCACCGGTTCGACCACCATTTCTGAGATCCTCGCATCCTCGGTATGGGATGAGCGCCCCGGCGTGACCGCGAGCGTTGCCGTGCTCATCGCGGCTTCTGCTTTTACCAAGTCTGCTCAATTCCCATTCCACTTCTGGCTGCCAGAAGCCATGGCCGCCGCGACGCCTGTCTCGGCGTTCCTGCATGCCGCTGCCGTGGTCAAGGCGGGTATTTACCTGCTCATTCGCTTCTCCACGGTCTTCTACGATGTCGCGGTATGGAACTGGGTGCTCATCGTCGTCGGTATGGGCACGGCTGTTATGTCCGCGGTATTCGCGGTGCAAAAGACGGACCTGAAGAAGCTGACCGCTTATTCCACCGTGTCTCACCTGGGTTGGATTGTGGCCACCATCGGTGTCGGTACCCCGTTCGCTATTGGGGCAGCACTGGTGCACACCTTGGCACACGCGCTCTTTAAGTCCTCGCTGTTCATGCTCATCGGCGTCATTGACCATGAAGCGGGTTCGCGCGATATCCGTCGCCTTGGCCCGCTGTGGAATAAGATGCCGTGGACGTTTGGCTCTGTCGTCATCGGCGCCGCCTCCATGGCTGCGGTTCCTCCGCTGCTGGGCTTCGTGTCCAAGGAAGGCATGCTTACCGCCTTCGAAGACGCCCCCATTGGCGGCGCAGGCCAAGCAATCCTGCTTGCCGTGGCAGGTATCGGTGCCTTCTTTACCTTCACCTACTCGGCAAAGATCGTCTTCGGTGCATTCTTCGATGGGCCGCGCTCTATGGACGATGTCCACGAAGCCCCAGTTGCCCTATGGCTTCCCGCGGCGCTGCCGGGCTTTATGTCCTTGCCGCTCGTCTTCGTCTTGGGCATCTTCGATGAGCCTTTGGAGCATGCCGTTGGCGCCGTGGGCATGGAAACGCATTCTCACCTTGCGGTATGGCATGGAATCAACGTGCCATTCATCATCTCGATTCTCGTGCTGGTGGCCGGTATCGCTGGTCTCTTTGCCCGCAAGAAGATGTGGCCGGCTTTCGAGGGCCGGAACTTCATGCCGCGCAGCGGCAACGAGCTCCTGCAAAGCCTGCAGGATGGCTGCGCCAAGCTCGGCCAGGTATTGGGCAAGATGTCCGATTCCCACAACCCGTCCCGGCACATCCTGCCGATTGTCATCGTGATTATCGTCCTCGCCGGTACTACCTTGTTTGGTGAGGGCGTCGACGGCGTACCGCTGCAACCGCGCGTCGATGGTCTCGATAACCCGTGGGACCTGCTGCCGTTGGGCATCATTGCCTTGTCCGTATTCGGGCTGGTTCGTACCAAGAACCGCCTTACTGGTGCCGTCATGATCGGCATCGCAGGTACGGGCGTTACCTTGCAAATGTTCCTCTTGGGTGCACCGGACGTCGCGCTGACCCAGTTCATGGTGGAAGCCTTGTCCGTGGTCGTCATGATGATGGTGCTGCGTTACCTGCCGGAGACCTTCCAGCCGGTTACTGATAAATCCCGCAGGGTAGGCTCCATCGTTATCGCCGTATTGGCCGGTATCGCTGCCTTCCTCGGCGTGTGGGGCCTGATGGGCCGCCACGAACGCTCGGATTTGGCGCTGTGGTACCTCGACGAGGCACCGGATATCACGGGTGGCGATAACGTCGTGGCCACCATCATCGTGGAATTCCGTGCACTCGATACTTTGGGCGAGCTGTCCGTGTTGGGCATGGCCGCCGTCGTTATCGCAGCCATTACCACGACGCTGCCGCGCTTCCCGTTCAGCTCGGGTACGCGCCCAGCGCCATTCGGTCAGTCGCAGCTGAACTCCGTGCCGCTGCGCAAGGGAATCAATATTGTCATTCCTTTGCTTATCATCATGTCCGTCATCGTCTTCTTCCGCGGGCACAATGCCTCCGGCGGCGGATTCCCCGCGGCGCTCATCATGGGTGCGGCCATTGGCCTGACCTATCTGTCCCGCGGTTCCGATGAAATCGTCTTTGGCCGGATGACCCCAGTGCACCTCACTGGCATCGGCATCATTACGGCGCTATTGGCAGGCTTTATTGGCTACTGGCACGACGGCTTTGGCAATGGTGGTTTCCTCACCGCGCTGCACGGCGAAGCCTTTGGCCAGCACTGGACGACGTCCCTCATCTTCGATCTCGGTATTTACCTGGCCGTGTTGGGCATGCTCACGATGGCCATCAACGCCTTGGGCGGTTACCTCAGGCCAGGTACTGAGCGGGACTTCCTGCCGTGGATTCATGACGATGACTCGGCCCTGCCGGCCACGCCGCGCATTGCCGTTGAGGATGCGGACGATCCGTACCCAGACCCAATCAATCCGTCGACGGATCCGCTCGCTTTGCTGAGCCCCAAAGAGGCAAAGACAAAGACAAAGCAACGTCGCCGTTCTAACGCCAACCGAGGAGGGGAGAAGTAATGATTCTCGCGTTAACTATCGCCATCCTCATCGGTGGCGCCGTCTACCTCATTCAGCAACGCGGCCTGGTCCGCATTGTGTTGGGCATGATGGCATTCGGCCACGGTGCCAACCTGACCTTGTTGGCCACTGGCGTGTACTCCTACCGAGGCGAAGCATTTCCCTCAGAGGTACCCCACGATCAAATGGCCGATCCGCTACCGCAGGCATTCGTGCTGACGGCCGTTGTTATCTCCATGGCAACCTCGACCATCCTGTTGACCATGGCTGCGATGGGCAAAAACGATGACACCGATGTGGTAGAACCCGTCGATGACAACACCATCGATCACGCATTTTCTACCTTGGGCCGCGATGCCCAGAACCGTGCGATCTTGGAAGAATCCGCGAATGAGCTCGATCGCATTGGCCGGGTAGACCACGACACCCCCGTGGCTGAGCGCGGGGTAAATAGGAAGAAGGAGGATGAAAAATAATGGCTGATGTTGTAGCCCAACTTCTTCCGCTTTTCCCGGGCATTCCGCTCATTGCCGCGGCTCTCGCCTTGCTGGCGCCGTGGCGCGCCGTCCGCGATGCGATCATGCTCATCATCCCCGGGGTCGGTGTCTTCGCAGGCCTGGGACTGTTGATCTACACCATGAACAATGGGGTAGTGGCGCATACCGTGGGCCTCTACGTAGGAAATGTGGGTATTCCGCTCGTTGCGGATGCCTTCTCCGCGCTGATGATCATCACCACGATGATCGTGGCCTTTGGCGCTAACTGGTTCGCCATCGTGGGCGGGGAGACGAAATCCCGTTATTACCCTTCGCTCACGCTGATTCTTATCACCGGTGTATGCGGTGCGCTGCTAACCGCTGACCTCTTTAACTTCTTCGTATTCATTGAGGTCATGCTGCTGCCTTCCTACGGCCTTATCACCATGTCTGGTACGTGGTCGCGCTTGGCGGCAGGACGCGCGTTCGTCCTCGTTAACCTTTTTGCCTCCACGCTGCTGGTCGTTGGTGTCGGCTATATTTATTCCGTCACCGGCTCGGTTAACCTGGCTGCCTTGCAGGGAGCCGCCGCGGGCAACGGTCCAGTGACCGTCGCCGCGGGCATTATCCTTATTGCGATTACCGCCAAGGCCGGTGTCTTCCCGGTGCAGTCTTGGTTGCCGCGTACCTATCCAGGCACGTCGGCTGCAGTGATGGGCCTTTTCTCCGGCCTGCACACGAAGGTCGCCGTCTACATGCTCTACCGGCTGTACGTGCAGCTTTTCGATCTCGAGCAGCGGTGGAACGTCCTTATCATCGTCCTGATGCTGATTTCGATGATGATCGGTGCCTTTGGTGGCCTGACGGAAAAGACCATTCGCCGCGTGCTGGGTTACCAGATGCTCAACGGCATGCCGTTCATCTTGGTGATGTTGGCCTTTACTTCGGAAGACCCAAGCCGCGCCCTGGCCGCCGGTATCATGTATACAATTCACCACATGGTCACCGTCGGCTCGTTGATCTTGGCTTCTGGCGCCATCGAAGAGACCTACGGCACGGGTGATTTGACCAAGCTATCCGGCCTCGCGCGCCGCGATACCATCATCGCCTGGATTTTTGCCGCTGGTGCTTTCTCCGTTGTGGGCTTCCCGCCATTCTCCGGCATGTGGGGCAAGCTCATGATCGTCTTTGAGGTCGCGCGCAATGGCGGCGCTTGGGCCTGGATTGCAATTGCAGTCATCATCATCGCCTCCTTCGCAGCATTCTTGGCGATGTTGCGGGTCTGGCGCGAAGCCTTCTGGGGACAGGATTTGCCCTCGGACAAGGTTCCCGATGAGCTCATCATCCGCAAGAAATTGATGGCGCCTTCCGCAGCGCTCATCTTGGTCTCGCTGGGCATGTTCATTTTCTCCGGCGTGGTTATTGATGCGGTGGAAACCGCAGCCGAGCAACTGCTGGACACGACGGCTTATACTGACACCATCTTGGGCGATGATTCAGCCGCACTACCTAATATCGATGACATTCAGGAGGGCCGATAAATGCATGCCGTAGCTTATGCACTCTGGCTCATCAAGGAGATTTTCGTTGCTGGGTTCACCCTGGCGATGTCAGCATTTAAGCCCGATAACGAATACCACCCGGTGATCATCCGGTATCCACTGCGCGTTACCAGCGCCTGGGAGATTTTCTGGTTCACCTCTTCCATTACCGCTACCCCTGGCACGCTGTCCTTGGGACTGCGCGAACCACCGCGCAAGGGCTTGCCCCGCATCGTGCTAGTACAAGCGGTACAGGGTTCCGATCCTGCGGCGATTGTGGCTGACTTGGCCGAGATGGAAGAGCACTTGGCACCGCGCGTTAAGAGCATCGACTATGGCGTTCCTGGGCAAGGGGATACGACGGAGCTTGATGAGGCTTTCTACGAATTCCCCTTGGATACCCTCGGCCGCTATATGCGCTCGCCGGACCTCGCGCGGGCGGAGGACACTCCACTTTCGGAGAGCCAAGCGGACGTCGAAAAGCCCAAGCACCTCGCCCGGAAAATTCAACGCAGGAAGGAGACCGACCGATGATTGATTTTGCAACATTGTCCCCATTCGGTTGGGTTGTACTGGTGTGCGTGTTCATCATGGGCGGGGCCGCCTGGTGCGGGGTGCTATTAGCGCTGCGCACCCGCGATGAGCTCACCCGCGCGGTGATGTCAGACATCGTCTTTTACGGCATGATCTGCATGTACCTCGGCTGGTCAATGATCAACAATGCCCCCTTGGCCTATGACATTGCCTTGATTGGCGCCATCGCGGCCGGTATTTTGCCGACCTTGTCTATGGCCCGCATTATTTCGAAAGGTCGGCGATAAGTCATGGCTGTTTATGAGATTATTGCTTCGGTTCTGCTCATTGTCGCCACCATCCTTGTGGTGGCAACCGTGGTCTCCTTGTGGCGCGCGCCGGATGCCTTGACCCGTGCCAACCTGATGGGCCCGACCGTGGGTTTGGCGGTGCCGCTTATTATCGTCGCCAAGCTCGTGGTGGATTTTGGCCAAGATGGCTTTTCTTTGGGCCTTCTTATCAAGGGCCTCATCGCTTGCTTTGGCGTGTGGATTATCGGCTCGGTGGGTTCGTTCTACCTGGGACGTTCCATCTATGGCGTTGCGGTTACTGACGTCAAGCACGCCAAACACAATAATGAGAAAATCCAGACCGTCTATGCAGATGAAGACGAAATCTAGGGTTGTTCTTTCCTCATGAGTAGCGCGGGTGCGTACCTCCTCCAAGGAGGGGTGCGGCCCGCGCTTCTTTTGCGCTGCCGCGGTGCTTAGCGCAGCGGGTCCTAGCTTGATTTACCGATTGCCACCGTAATTCGGGCACATTCGGAAGTTGGGCGGGGTTAGACTGGAACGCAGCATATCCGCGCCAGGTTTGGCCGCTGAACTTTACTTTTCTTCAGGAGGATTAAATGAAACTAATTACCGCCATTGTTAAGCCGTTTACTCTGCCGGATATCCGGGAGGCATTAAAACAGCAGGATGTGCACGGCCTTACCGTGACCGAAAGCCAGGGCTTTGGGCAGCAGAGCGGGCACAGTGAGGTTTACCGCGGTGCCGAGTACGCGACGGACTTTGTGCCCAAGGTGAAACTTGAAGTTTTGACCGCTGATGACCAGGTGGAAGACCTCATTGATGCCATCGTGGATGCCGCTTATACCGGTAAGATTGGCGATGGCAAGATTTGGATTACTCCGGTAGAAGACGTCATCCGCATCCGCACCGGGGAGCGCGGCGAGACCGCCCTGTAATTACAGATGGTGGCAGCATCCGCTCTTCGCAGCGAAGCTTATGCAGCGGCGGTGCGCATAGTCCAGGGTTTGGACCTGCCGCCGCACACGGCGCTAGCAGCAACCGGCTCTTTAGCCCGCCAGGAGATGACTCCCTATTCCGATATCGATGTCATCTTGATTTTCCCAGAGGACCATGAGCCAGATGCCAACCTGGTAGAGGACTTGTGGTATCCGGTCTGGGATGCCAAGTATCGGCTGGACTTCGCCCTGCGTACCCCGCTGGAGTGCGCCGAGATTGCCCTGCAGGATGCCTCGGCTGGCTTCGCTCAATTGGACCTGACTTATATCGCTGGCGATAAGCCGCTTGTCGATGACGCCCGTCAGCGCCTCCTGCATGCCTGGCGGCGGCAGCTGCAGCGGGGCTTTGATAGCTTCGTCGATATCGCCATCGCCCGGTGGAACCGCTCCGGTGCCGTCGCCACCATGACCAACCCAGACTTAAAAAACGGGCGTGGGGGATTGCGTGATATTCAGCTCCTGCGCGCTTTAGCCCTGGGCAACTTGTGTGATCTGCCCGCGCTGGAGGAAGAGCGGCGGCTGCTACTCGATGCCCGGACCCTGCTGCACGTCAAGGCCCGCCGCCACCGCGATATTTTGGATCCGGACTTCGCCGCAGACGTTGCCGATGAATTGGGCTTTAGCAGCCGCTATGAGCTCACGGCGGCGTTGGTCACTGCGGCATCTGCTGTCGATGAGGCGGTAGAGCGTAGCTTGGCCACAGCCCGCGGCGTTTTGGGTAGCCGCAGCGCTGGTCCGGCGCAGGGGCGAGACCGCGTGCGACGCCCCCTCGATGTGGACGTCGTGGCCGATGGTGCCGTTATCTCCCTGGCTCGCACACCCAATTGTGAAGATCCATGGTTATTGACCCGCGTCGCGGCGGCCGCGGCGCGGACGGGCTATTCCGTCTCGGCGGCGACGTGGCGAGCACTGCAAGAGCTGCCGCCCCTGCCGGAGCGGTGGCCGCGGGCGGCCGTCGATGACTTTTTCGCGATCCTTTCCTCGCCGTCCCATACCCCACGGGTGATTGCGGAGTTGGATCGCTATGGGCTGTGGGAGCGCTTGGTCCCCGAATGGGGCCATGTGCGCGGATTACTGCCCAGGGAACGAAGCCACATGCATTCCGTGGATTATCACTTGGTTGCCACAGTGACGCGCTGCGCCGAGGTGCGCACATCTGTGGCCCGCCCAGATCTCCTCCTCTTGGCTGCGTTGTACCACGATCTGGGCAAGGGCCATGACCGCCCGCACGAGCAGGTAGGGGCAGAGCTGGTGGCGCGGCAGGCAGCGCGCATGCGGTTTAATCTTGCAGATATTTCCCGCGTGCAAACCGTGGTGGCGGAACATACGAGCCTGGCGCGATTGGCGGCGACGATGGATCCGAGTTCGGACGCCGCGCGCGATGCCCTATTAAATGCGTGCCATTATGACCAGTTGACCATTTCGCTGCTTGCCACCTTATCCAAGGCGGATGCCTTATCGACGGGCCCTGGGGTTTGGTCCGCTCGCACCGCTCAGGCGCAGGCCCTGATCGTGGCCCGCGCCTTGGAGGCCAATAAGCCACGCATAGTGACCCGCCCCATAGTGCGTGTTCCGCAGGATGATTACGGGGTAGGCCTTGCGGTCGATTGGCAAGAGGAAGTGGTCACCGTGACGTGGTCCGGCGCCAATAAGGCAGAGTTTAAGCGCATTTTTGCGTTGATATCTGCCCTGGGATGGACCATCGTGCGGGCCAATTTCGTGCGCGGTGATGCTGGTGACTATCAGGCGGAATTTGTCATCCGCACCGTGCAAAAGACGCTGAGGGAGGCCGCGGAACCGGACAGGTTTATCCAGTCCTATAATTCGCGGACGTACACCGAGCTTCCCGAGATCGCAGGTGAGCCCACGACGGCGGCGTTTAACGTTGGCGGAATCTTAGAGATTCGCACCGTGGAGAGAATAGGCGCGTTGGGCTATCTGGTGGAGGCTTTGCCGGAGTTTATGTGGCTGCGCCATGAGATTTTGGGCGCCACGATGATTGTGCACGTTTTCTTTGGCGCTTCGGTTTCTCGCGCCCAGGTGGTGGGGAATGTGACCAGGGCCCTGGCTAGGGACTAAGATTGAATAATTGAACTTTAGATCGATCTAATTTAAGGGAGCGCATCCGTAGTGTTTGACTCACTATCAGACCGCCTACAGTCAGCCCTGGCGGGCCTGCGCGGCAAGGGCAAATTAACTGAGGCGGATATCAACGCCACGACTCGTGAGATTCGTTTGGCATTGCTGGAAGCTGACGTTTCTCTGACGGTGGTGCGCGGGTTTATCAAGCGCATCAAGGAACGCGCCCGCGGCGCGGAAGTATCTGAGGCGCTCAACCCCGCCCAACAGGTGGTCAAGATCGTCAATGAGGAGCTCATTGAGATCCTCGGCGGCGAAACCCGTCGGTTGAACCTGGCCAAGAATCCTCCGACCGTCATCATGCTGGCCGGTCTGCAAGGTGCTGGTAAAACCACCCTGGCCGGTAAATTGGCCAAGCACCTCACGAAGCAGGGGCACACCCCCATGCTCGTGGCCTGTGACTTGCAGCGCCCAGGCGCTGTGCAGCAGCTGCAGATCGTCGGCGAGCGCGCGGAGGTCCCTACCTTTGCCCCAGACCCAGGTACCTCCCTGGATTCCAATGACCACGAGATGGGTACCTCTCACGGGGACCCAGTGGACGTCGCCAAGCGCGGTATTGCTGAGGCGAAGCAGAAGCAGCACGATGTGGTCATCATCGATACCGCCGGCCGCTTGGGCATTGATGAAACCTTGATGACGCAGGCGCGCAATATCCGCGACGCCGTAAACCCGGATGAAGTCCTCTTCGTCATCGATTCCATGATTGGTCAGGACGCCGTGCAAACGGCGGAGGCCTTCCGCGATGGCGTGGACTTTACCGGCGTGGTTCTCACGAAGCTGGATGGTGACGCCCGCGGTGGTGCAGCGCTATCCATTCGTGAGGTGACCGGTAAGCCGATTTTGTATGCTTCTACCGGTGAGAAGCTCGATGATTTCGATGTCTTCCACCCAGAGCGCATGTCTAGCCGCATTCTGGGCATGGGTGACCTGCTCTCCCTAATTGAGCAGGCGGAAGCCACCCTGGATCACCAGAAGGCCGAAGAAGCAGCCTCTAAGCTTGGCTCCGGCGAGCTCACGCTGAATGACTTCTTGGATCAGATGCTGATGATCCGCAAGATGGGTCCCATTGGCAACTTGCTGAAGATGATGCCTGGCGGCAAGCAGATGAATGAGATGGCCGCCATGGTGGATGAAAAGCAGCTGGATCGCATCCAGGCCATCATCCGCGGTATGACCCCAGAAGAGCGCGAGAACCCGAAGATTTTGAACGCATCGCGCCGCAAGCGCATCGCCAATGGTTCCGGTGTGAGCGTGTCCGAGGTCAACCAGCTCATCGAGCGCTTCAACCAGGCCAAGAAGATGATGTCCAAGATGGCCGGCCAATTTGGCATGGGAGGTGGCGGACGTTCTGCCACCAAGAAAAAGCCTAAGGGGCGCAAGGGCAAAAACGGCAAGCGCAAGAAGGGCAAAGGTGGCGGCGGCAACCGCGGGCCCAAGATGCCAGGCGGTATGCCAGGAATGGGCGGCGGTATGCCGTCGATGGAAGAGCTACAGCAGCTGCAACAGCAGATGGGAGGCGCTGGCGGTGCCGGTGGCCTCGGTGGTGGAAAGATCCCTGGTATGCCCAAGATGCCCAAAGGCATGGAGAATATCGACCTCGATAACCTCAACTTTGGCAAGGGTAAAAAGTAGCCGCGCAGAGACATAAATAGGCAGAGACATAAATAGAAGGTGGCCCATTGCTTACAGGTAATGGGCCACCTTTGTGCGTGTCGTCGCGGGGGAGCGTTTAAACTGGATCGTTTTCCGGGGTATTGGGGTACGGCACTGGGTTGGCGCGCCGCGTGCCACCGGTGGTGGGGGAAGCTGGCGATTCCTCTAGTGCTGCCTCCGCCTCTTCAGGGGAGATTTCTGGCGCCTCTTGCTGGACTTTTTCGCCGTTCAAGAAGGGGGTGAGGGCTTCTCGGATCATCGGCATCGCGGAATCCGCAAAGGCATTGGTGATGTGGTGCATATCGCGGTAGACCATGGTGTTGCCGATGATGACCGGGCAATCGCCATTAGCATCGCAGAACCACGGCGCGGTATCGAGTGACAGCATGTTTTCGTACTGCGATAGAACAACGGCACCTGGATCGTAAGGTTGGTAAACCTCCTCAAACCGCATGCCGCAGCCCACAGCGTCTTCAGTGGCAACGTAGCACTCATCGAATTCGCGCGGCTCCCCGTCCTCATCGAATCCCCACGGGTTATCGCGGAAACCCAGGAAGGGGATATCGCGCTTGGACAGCTCATCCCAGAAGGTTTGGTAGCCGGCGGGCACCGCGTCGGGGCCATGCCCAAACTCGTTTTGCGGGCGGGTGGTATTGGAGATAACCAACTCTGGCTGAGCTTCGGCAATGCGGTCCATGACCAGTTCACCCCACTCGGCGCACTCTGGGCTGACCGTGACGTCATCGCCAAGCTCGATGGGGCAACCTTGGCGCAAGAGAGGAACCAGCTTGAAACCCATCTCTCGGCCGAGGCGGTCCAGGGCAGAGGAGTATTGCTCCGCGTGGGATCCTCCCACCAAATAGACTTCCTTTTCGGCAGTGGTGTCGCCGAAAATGCAGGGGGTCTTGCCGTCCCTGCGCGTCTCAAAGAAGAAATCAGCGGGCTGAGTATCGGGCACGAAGCACCAGTTTGCAGCAACCGGCGGCTCGATTCCTCCAGCAACGATGGGATCTGGTTTGATTTCTACTCCGTCCGGCGGGGTGATGTCATTAATGAATGTCGTGGCTCCGGGATATTGCTGAGGATTGAGCATTTCCGCGTCAGCATTATTAATGGTGCGCAGCCACAGCGGCTGAATGAGAAGCAGCGCCGCGACGCAGCTGGCCACTACGACACCGCCGATGGCTCGACCGGCACCGGCACGGGTGGACAGACTAGAGACCGCCTTGTGGGCCGGAAGGTCCTCTGCCAAGGGTCGCTTGCGGTGCTGGCGCAGGGGGCGTTCGATGAAGCGATGCGTGATATCTGCAAGCAGCAGGGAGATGGCAATAATAATGATGCCCAGCCACCACGACGGGGTCTGCTGACCCAAGTACGAGGTGGACAGAATAAGCAGCGGCCAGTGCCAAAGGTACAGCGGATAGGCGATATCGCCTAGCCAGCGCGCCTTCTTAGAGGCCATGGCCTTGGAGATCTTGCCGCCACCGCCCAAAATGATGAGCACGGCACCGCCCAAAGGCAAAAGCGAGAGCGGTCCTGGGTAGGCGGTGGTCTCTGCGATGATGGCGCCGGTAAAGACCAGCATGAAAAGGCCAAGGCCGGTAAACAGGTCATAAAAACGTGCAGGGATTTTCCATGCGGAACCGTAGATGGCTAGAACCGCACCGAGGGTCAACTCCCAGGCACGCGACCACGTGGAGTAGTAGTTTTCTGGCGTTCCGTGCAGCCCATGGCGCGAGGCATAGGCAAAGGACACGATGGTCACCACGATGAGAATGGGGCCGGCGATTTGATTGACCGTGGGGAAGCGGCTGGTCCGCAGCGAAGAATGCTGCGGACGCCATTTCATAATCGCGGCCAGGATGAGGGCAAAGGCTATGCCCATCAGGTAGAACTGGCCCTGCACAGACATCGACCACATATGCTGCAGCGGGGAAGTATCGGCGGCGGCCGCAGTGTAGTCAGCGTTTTGGCGCGCCAGTTCCCAGTTCTGGTAGTACAGCATGGTTGCTGTAATTTGCTGGGTAAATTCAGTGCGCATGAGCTGCGGCGTGCAAAGGCGCACCAATATATACGTCACACCGATGACTAAAACGAGGCTTGGTACCAAGCGGCGCAGCGTGCGCCAGATTGGCCACCATGGGTTCAAGGAGGCGTTGGGCTTGCCGGCATAGCGCAGCTGCGAGCCTAAGAAGAAATAACCGGAAAGCAGTAAGAAGACATCCACGCCGCCAGATACACGACCGACAAAGACGTGGTAGATAACTACGAGGCCAATTGCGATACCGCGCAGACCATCGAGGTCATAGCGGTATCGAAAGTTGCGTGGAGAATCATTTGTCATAAAACGTCATTTCGTGCGCTTGTTCATGGAAAACAAACGCGGCGTATTTCAAAGCCTTCTGTGGCAAAGGTTTACATTCGGCTAATAAGGGTACTCTTTAAAGGTCTCGAAGGCATAACGGGGCAACGTAAAATGCGGGAGACGCGAAGATTTTAAAATACTGCCTGCACACGCTAAAATAGTTCGGGTTATCGCGGTGGTGCGAACTGCTGATGATAATGAGACGTTTCATTCTGCGTAACACCGTTCCCGTCTACGGTCGGCCGGTACGTCACGCGCAGATAAAATCCAAGGGTTGAACCGGCGTGCTAAACAGCGCGTGTCTGAACTGCCCAGTGACTAGAAAAGGAGCCATCATGGCTGTCAAAATTAAACTGCAGCGCGTAGGTAAGATCCGCGCCGCTGAATACCGCGTAGTTATCGCTGATGCTCGTACCCGCCGCAGCGGCAAGGTCATCGAGAACATTGGCATCTACCACCCGAAGGAAGAACCTTCCCTCATCAAGATTGACTCCGAGCGCGCACAGCACTGGCTGTCCGTTGGCGCACAGCCAACTGAGCCTGTCTTGGCACTACTGAAGGTCACCGGTGACTGGCAGAAGCACAAGGGCCTGCCGGGTGCCGAAGGCACCTTGAAGGTTGCCGAGGAGAAGAAGTCCAAGCTGGACCTCTTCAACGAGGCATTGTCTGAGGCTAATAACGGCCCAACCATCGAGGCCATCACCGAGAAGAAGAAGGCCAAGGAAGAAGCGAAGAAGAAGAAGGAAGCTGAAGAGGTCGCTGCAGCTGAGGCTGCCGCCGCTGCTGCCGGCGAGGCAGACGCTGATGCAGAAGCTTCTGAGGAGTCCGCAGAGTAATCTGCTCGTTCTCTAGCGCCCGTTTCTAATTAGGACGGCTGTGCATAAACTTCATCCCCCACCCGTCATCGTTGCATTTATGCGCGATAACGAGTGGGGGATTTTGCGCGCTCGGCCAGCGCGCAGCCATCACCAAGGCTAGTGGCTAGCGCTATTCACTGCGTGGCCGTAATTCGGGGTAATTGGCGTATACATCGCCCGGATCTTCAAAATCCATTCCGCGCAGGCTGCCTGCGACGACAGGCTTAAACAGCTTATAGATTTCCTCCCGCGGCAGTTTAGACAGGGGCCCATCAATGGCAAGTACGGTAAACCCATGGACGGCGGACCACGACAGCAAGCTATTGTGTAGGAAATATTCTTTATTGGGCGTTTGGCCGAGGGCTTGGGCGTGGCGGGCCAAGAGATCGAAGTAGCGCTGAATCATATTCAGGTGCTCGCTTTTTGGATCATCGGGAGTCAAAGGGTCTACGCCAAGCATAAAGCGCAGCGCCTTCCACTCCAGCATGCAACGGAAGAAATTCGTTTCATCCAAGGCAAATTCGAGGTAGGCATATCCGACCTGCACGAGGTGATCGGGAAAGGTGAGGTCGCCAGCTTTATCGGTGGTGTGGTGAAGGCGGCGCACGAGCTCGTCGGTGGCTAGCTCGGCCACCTTATCGTGCAGTTCTTCCTGATCCTTAAAGTGCCGGTAGGCCGAGGTAGGGGACACTCCTGCAGCGCGGGTGACGGCGCGGATAGTAATAGCCTCGGGGCCTTTTTCCTTGCCTAATTGCACAGCGATCCGTAGCAGCTCGTCGTGGAGGTTTCCGTGGTGATAGGGCTTGTTATGAGACTGCGGTGTATCCAAAATCTTTCCTAATGGTGTGTGTATTCCAATTAGCCTGTGAGCATCGTTAAAAGCATTAGTGCCGGTCGCCTGTCCGACTGTACTGTGGGTGAGTCCGAAGTCACATTCGGTAGGGGTGCGGCAACGCTATGCACTATATAGGCCGGTAAGTGCACAATGTTACCTGGGGCTAGTGTGACCGTGTTCTCCCCGCAGGTGAAATTCACTTCGCCGCGTATCACCTGCACGGTGATCGGGTGGGCGGCTTTGTGATCCGGCAAGGTTTGACCAGGGGAAAAACTGAAAAGGATGAGGTTTGCGCGCTCACCGTTCAAGACTCGCTTGACCCCAGGGCGCTCGCGTTCAGGATTGGTGGGAGGTGCCAAAGCCACCAGATCAAGGTCGATCAAGGGGGAGCTCGGTGCCACCTGATGCGCACTGCGTGGATCGGAGGGCGGGTGGGGAGAGTCGTTCATGCTTCAAGCGTAATGCCTAAGAGCGAGATTGTGGGGAGTGCGGCAGGAAACAAGAGCAACTGGGTGTATGCGGTAAACTCTGCGCCATGGAATTGATGATTGGGCGCGTCATTAAGTCGCACGGTATCAAGGGAGAAGTGGTGGTAGAGCCCACCACCGATGAGCCTGAGGTGCGCTTCGCGGTGGGAGAAAAACTGCAGGGAAGGCAGGGCCGCAAGGAACACGAGTTGACCATCTCTGCGGTGCGCAGCCACAAGGGCAGGCTTTTGGTGACGTGCAAGGAAATTGCCGATCGTACGCAGGCGGAAAGCTTGCGTGGCACCCAATTTTTCGCTGCCCCATTAGAGGATGACGATGAGGGCTTTTATGACCACGAGCTCGAAGGTCTGCGCGTAATCCACGACGGGGAAGACATCGGCTCTGTGGCTTCCGTCGTGCACGGGCCTAGCCAAGATCTCTTGGAGGTTGAGCTGTCTACCGGCACTTCTGCCTTGGTGCCCTTTGTCCATGCCATCGTTCCCGAGGTCGACTTGGAAGCCGGCTTGTGCATCATCCAACCCCCAGAAGGGTTGTTAGACCTATGAGGCTCGATGTAGTGACCATCTTTCCGGAGTACCTGCAGCCGCTGCGCCATGCCCTTTTAGGCAAGGCCATCGAGCAGGGCCGCCTTGAGGTGGGCGTGCACGATCTGCGTCAGTGGGCCACGGATGCGCATAAATCGGTCGATGACTCGCCCTTTGGCGGCGGCCCAGGAATGGTTATGAAGCCTGAGGTTTGGGGCCCTGCGCTTGACGATGTCGCACTCGGGACCACCGCCCCCACACTCGACTCCTCCCTGCCGCACCTCAACCGGCCTCGACACGACGAACTAGAGGGCGTCGAAGCTCGGGCCTATGGCGCCGATGCGGCGCACGAGGACGCTAGTGAGGATGGCGATCTCCCGCTGCTTTTGGTGCCCACCCCGGCTGGCGCGCCTTTTACCCAGGCGGATGCGCGGGCATGGTCTACCGAGGAGCATATTGTTTTTGCCTGTGGGCGTTACGAGGGCATCGACCAGCGCGTGGTTGAAGACGCAAAGAAACGCTACCGCGTCCGGGAGGTATCCATCGGGGACTATGTGCTCATCGGCGGGGAAGTTGCGGTACTGGTGATTGCAGAAGCCGTCGTCCGCCTTATCCCCGGGGTATTGGGCAATAAGCGCTCGCATGAAGAAGACTCTTTTTCTGATGGCCTGTTAGAGGGGCCAAGCTATACCAAGCCGCGGGAGTGGCGCGGGCTTGCGGTGCCGGAGGTCCTGACCTCTGGAAACCATGGGTTGGTGGACCGGTGGCGCAGGGAACAAGCATTGGAGCGCACCTGGCAGCGCCGCCCTGAGTTATTGGATCACGTGGAATTGAGCAAGGCAGATAAGGCATATCTAGCGCACGTGCGCGAGCGTGAATCTGAAGGCAAGGAACAATAATGCAGGTGAGCGTGGATCTTTCTGTGCTGATGTCCCAGGAAGAATGGAAAGAATACCAGGCAGGCATGCCACAGAAATTGCGCAGCGCAGGCTTTGTGCCGGAGAGCATCTTTGCCGCCGTGGTTGCCCCGTCGCCGCCGGCAGATAGCCCGCTCGCCCAGGAATATGAACTCAGCAATGGAACCCCGGCGGAGGGGACGCCGCTGTGGCGGGTCATCGTCAATGGCGATACCGCAGCACCCCTGCCCTCCGTCGCGCCCATGGTTGCTGAATGCTTACCGCCTACCGCGGCGTGGTTGGGGAGCACGGAAATTGGCCATACCGAATTCGCATGGTCGTCTGAGCCGGTATGGAGCGCAGAGTCCAGCGAAGAAAATTAGGATAATGCCCTAAGAAAACTTGTATCGGTGCTGGGCAGTGATACTGTAAGTGCAGCACTCACTCGCATTTTTTACTTGCTCTCCAAGGATTCTCTCGCATGACTTCTCCCAATGGACATGATTTTGGCGGATACAACCAACAACCGCAGTACAATCAGTACCCCGCGTATTCTCAGCCCCAGCAGAGCCGTGGCGGGAATGGGGCCATGATTGCGGCGATCATTTTGGGAGTTGTGGCGCTATTGGCCGTTGCTGCTGCCGCATTCTTTTTCGTGCAGGGAAATGGGGCCTAAACGACAGGATGTGTTGGTGAAGTTATATGTTTAGCCGGTCTGGCGTGCTGGTATTAGGATTATTTCACTT